>JAOUFI010000132.1 GCA_029858305.1 Candidatus Thorarchaeota archaeon | reverse complement strand
CATGGGCGACAACTGCAAGGTCTGGAGGTAATCATAGTGTAACTAGAGCCTTGGTCCCATTGCATGAGTTGCCTGACCCGACCTCGCTTGATGGCAGGATTGCGCTCGTCTTTGGTCGTGAGAGTTCTGGCCTTACAAATGAAGAGATTGGGCTTTGTGACCTTTCTTTCACAATCCCAACCTCGGAAGAGTATCCGAGTATGAACCTTAGTCATGCAGTCGCGGTTGTACTCTATCACCTGTTCTCGAATTATGGTTCGAAAACTCCGGGGAAACGTTCGAATGCAAAGCCTGCTACGCGCAAAGAGCGAGACCTAGTACTTGTCTTCCTCGATGAAATGATTGATAATCTCGATTTGAAAGACTATAGAAGACCAATTGCAAAGCAGATATTCCGAAACTTGCTTGGTCGTGCATATCTGACTGGACGTGAAGTAGCAACACTAACTGGGGTTGCAAGTAAACTTAACAAACTGGCTAAGGACCATGAAAACGTAGATGATTAGGTTCCATAACCCATCTTGCGCTTGAGTTCTGGGTCGATTTTGTCAAACACTATCTTGCAAGGAGTTGGCATCTTTGGTGCAGCCTTTTTCAGTGCCTCCATACCAGCTGCGATATGTTGACGATTGACTCTTACTGTCACAATGGCTTGATTGGGCTTGATTCGAGCGGCCGAGCCAATGACTTTGCCCCAAGCTCGTCTCATTCCGTCCTGTACACGGTCAGCACCAGCGCCGGAGATCATCTTATTCTCTCTGAGGAACTGGTATGGCTTTACACGAATGCGAAGGTGGAAGTTCAGCCTGCCTGCTTTCTTTGTCAACTGACGGTTCGCAGAGATACGTGCAGCCTCAAGAGCCTGATGTCTAATCTGACAACGCTCAAGACCAATCAGTGACATCTGTATCTCAAAGTCCCCTGCGGGATTGCCCATGTCAAAGCTGACTATACGACTTGCTGGTCTTCTGTGGATATACCTCGTCCGCATAAATGGAGGGCGGTCACATTCTCTGTAACATTGTCCTGGGCGCTTTCCCATTTCGTTCACCTTTTGATTGGTCAGAGTCTTAGCTGCACAGACTCACCGTCACCGCATGACGTGTGAATAAAAGGATTATGGCATGGATTCCATTATCCAAGCAAGCAGTGTATATTATTTCTTGAATAGGTGCCATCATAGGAGTATCCTTCGTGGGTACCAGAATCTGTATATTTTTTCGATATCCAGTGAATCGCTATAGTTCCCATAATAGCTACAACACCCAATCCGAGCCAGCCTAGTTTGGATACAAAATACTGTAGGAATCCAACATTTGGATCCGTTGGATCAAAGCCATTATAGTATTCCCAAGAGTCTAGATATCCATCAACATCACTGTCAGCAAGTATTGGGCTGGTGCCAATTCTATATTCTAGTAAGTTGTCCAAGTCATCCATGTCCGGGTCTAGATGACTATCATCGAATAACGGATTGAGTGAATATTGCACCTCCCATCCATCAGGCATTTGGTCAAAATCTGTGTCATTTGTCAACGGACTAGTACCATAGATACGCAATTCTGCGGAGTCTGATAACGCATCAGAATCTGTGTCATTAGTTAACGGACTAGTTCCTGCAAGATACTCATCCAGTGCTGAGAGTTCATCGGTATCGTCATCCTGTTGGCTATCATTGAATAAGGGATTTAGCCCATACTGAACTTCCCATCCATCTGGCATCAAGTCCAAATCAGAATCACTGTTCAAAGGATCAGTGAAATAGTAATTCACTTCAGCACCATCAGTAAGATTATCCGAGTCGGCATCGGGGTTGTTAGGAGGCGTTCCCAATTCAAACTCGATTCTTGAAAAAAGTTCATCCTCATCGCAGTCATGTTCAAGTATCCAGAACCCACAATCGATGTCAATCATGTAGATGTAGCCTTCATTGTACAAGGTAGCTGTTGAGCAACCATTAGTTCTGTATGAACCCACCTCTTTGATATCAGCCGGATTCTGAGTGTTGAGAACTCGGAGACCATTGAAATCGGTTGCAACAAAGAGAAGGTTATCATCAATATGCACTCCGCGAACATAACCTGCAAGACTACACTCCCCGATCGGTCTTGGATTTGGAGGAGTAGTTATATCGAAGAGCTTTACGCCAAAGTTTGCGACAGTTACAGCTGCAACATGATCTTTCACATGGAGTCCTAGTTTTTGGCCTTGAAATGTAATGCTACTGCAATAAGTGGGATTACTTGGTATACTCACATCAACTATTACTAGACCACCACTATGAGCCAAGTATACATAATCGCCTGACATGCAGAGCAATTCGATATCCATGTATGAACCATAAGATCCTACTTCATATGGACTTGCAGGATTATTGATATTAACGACCCGTAGACCATCTCCTCCGCATGCAAGGTAAGCAAACTGCTGATCTACGTGGATATCATTTGTGTATGTAGATGTTTTACAATGGCCTAGTAGTGTGATGTCCTTAGGATTACTAACATTGAGAATCCAAAGGCCTGTATCCCGGTCAGCTACATATGCACGAGTATCAATTGTGAAAACCTCTACAGCATGACCAGGTGTTTTGTAGTTTCCAACTTCTACAGGATTTGAAGCATCGGATATATTTACAATCCTTAGACCAGCGAGTCCGTTTGCAATATAAGCATAGTATCCATGCACCGACAAGCCCCTGGCACTTCCAGCTGTGTTATGGTTTCCAACTTCTAATGGACTAAGCAAATTTCCAACATTTACGATACTCAGTCCTCTTTCAGAAACAGGAACATAGGCATAAGTTCCGTCAACAATAACTTCGTTACCGGGTCCGGATATCTCACAACGCCCCAATAGATTAGGAGTGTGTGGAGATGTGACGTTGAAGATGGATAAGCCACCTACTCCTTCATTGGGATCTCCTTCTGTGACATAAGCAGTTCCTCCCATAACTTTGACAGCTGATGCAACACCCATAGTGTCGTGATGCCCAACTTGAGTTGGTGCGGACGGAGTGCCTACGTCTAAAACGTAAAGCCCACCATAGCCGCAAGCAAGATAGACATGATTATCTGAGTAGGCGATTCCTGTTGATGGCCACTCGATATCATAATGTCCAATCTCTATTGGATATTCCTTGGAACTCACATCAAACACACGAACACCCCCGTACTCGTCAGCGCTATAGACATAGTCACCAATAATAATGGCATCTGTTAATTTTCCAGATGTGTCGCATTGACTTATCTCAACAGGTGCTTGGGGGTCACTTACATTAACAAGGACAATGCCTCGATAGCTAATGAGCACATACGCAATCCCCAATTCAACATAAACCCCTAAAGCCCAAGCAGGAGTCGCTAGATGACTGATTCTTCGGGGTGCATGGATATCTTCAATGTCGATTATTTGAAGCCCACCAAGTCTACAAGCTGCATAGGCATAGCTGCCCTGAGCATATATCCCCTCAACAATATAGCCTAAGTAAACGCTAGATATGTGAATAGGTAGAACTGGATTGGATATATTCAGAATCTCCATGTGACGCCCATTTCCAATGTACGCCAAATTACCATCAATAAATATTGCATGACATGGCCCAAGAGTCCAATTTCCAATAGCGGCAATATTTCCATTAGATGTCAGAGCTTCTTGTTGTTCAGAAAATAAAGAGAGGGAGATTGGTAGCTCAGTGGTTGAAGAAATTCCTACTCTCATCTGCAGTAAACCCAACATAAGAGAAATAATCAAAATCGTGCAAACACGTGTTTGTTTAGTCATTACGGAACTCCTACTAAGAATATACACCGGTTTGTTAATAATCTTGATAACCTAGCATTGTATGATGGATTGATAGCCTTTCGAAGGTGTGGAAGCTTTAGATTGATTCGTCAAGATTCTAAAAAGGAGTAGCAAATTATGGGTAAGAAAGGAGTCGCAGTGGGTGTTCTGGCATTCATATTGGGTCTAGTCATTTTCGTTGATGACCTCCATGACTTTGTAGCGGGTACAGATTTTCTCCACTTTTTACCGGATTTCGACCCGTACCTCATTGGAGGGTTTCAGTTGCACCATCTCTACATAGGTGCTTTGATAATGCTCATCGGATTGGTGATAGCTGCAAAGTATGATAACTAGCATATGAGGGCTACTCACTCTTTATCCTAGGCTCCGCCGCAATCTGGATTGGATTTCCATCTGGGTCTTTGATATTAAAGTAGGAAATCATGTCAGGTACGTCAGTTATCTCATCGGTCTTAACACCTTTACTTTTGAGATAGTCCTTCATATCCTCCAGATCTGTCACAATTAGTGTCAGCTTGGCAGAACCATGCTTTACCTTACCCTCAGTGAGAAGATTGAGACCAAGCTTTGCACCTCTTGCAGGAAGCGCATACTCCAACCATCCTGAATCATCGCCTATATCCCATGCAATCTTGAATCCGAGAATATCACCGTAGAACTTTCTTGCTCTGCTGAAATCAGTCACATAATATTGAAAATATACCGAGTCTCTTCGGTATGGAAGTTTAGTTGTCACTTTCTATATCGACTCCTGAAGGCTATTAATCGTCGTTGAGATGTGGTATAAGTTTGTTGTCTAAGAGATTAAACCTACTACCATGAGTGGGAAGATGATGGTAGCATCGCCAATCACTGTTTCAAAGTTTGCCTCTTTCTGAACCTTCTGCCAAGATACTCCCTCTACTAGAGGAGCTCCACCCGAACTACCTCCTTCAGGTCTATCAAGTGTGATTTGAACAGCTAAATCAAGACCGCCCCTCAATATAGTTGAACCCATGGTAAAGTGTTTTGTGAGCCCTCCTCCAAGCATGATTGCTCCTATCTTCTTCTGTTCAGTGATAATCTCGCCCAAGATGCGAAGATCCTTTACAAAATCCAGAATGAGAGGCTTAGTAGTGCTGTATGTATAGAGATGGAAACCGAGCATAGAGTCCATCAAGCCGGGAGAGAAAATTGGAACATCATGAAGTGATGCTTGTCGTATGATAGAGCGCTCATCTCTCACTGTTTCTCCTAACTCTTTGAGAAATTCACTTGGAGCGAGTGATTTCCGTTTTTGGTCTGGAAGACTGTCGAGAAAATCATAGATTCCTTTCTCGAACTTCTCAAAATCCTCCTCTTTCACAAAGATGTCAGCAATCCGACCCATCCCAGCTTCGCGTAGCTCGTGATCATCCTTTCCTGCAGGGACCCTATAGTGAGCCCCTCCATATGCTTCCACAAGGTCATGCACAATATTGGCGCCGCTGGTGACAATTGCATCAATAAATCTCTTCTCGACAAGGTGG
>JAOUFI010000034.1 GCA_029858305.1 Candidatus Thorarchaeota archaeon | reverse complement strand
TACAATATCTGAAATTTCCAAGTCAACAAAAATGGAAAGCTCTTATGTTCTGGAGAATCTTATTGCACTCATGAAATGGAATCTTGTAGAAATAATAGGTACAGAAAATCGTGAGTATGTCTATGCTAAAAAAGCCGTGTAGTGAAGCAGAGCATTAGTTGAATAGAAACCAAAACTAGTCGTAGTGTGTTCATTGAAGGATTAGAAGAATTAATGTCATGGCATCTTACTCAGAGATCTGAGTTTGATGCCATGATAGATGTCCATTAGGACATTGGAGATAGAGATTCAAAGAGATTACCTCGTGACGGTATTCACAGCACGACCATAGAGGTAGGCTATGTCTACGCCGTGATTTACTCCATCGAGTCTCCAATCATTCTTTGTGTTCTTTCTTCGGTTAATACTAAACGCCATATCTATCGCCTCTTTTTTTTCGCATCGGTTCATTTATTGCAAACCAATGCATCTAATAGTGTAAACATTACACTTGCATATAAACTTATCGCAGTAGTAAGTGTAAGTATTATACAAAAATAGAATAGAAAGTAATATAAGTGCAATACCCATAATGTTTATCACGTAAAAAGTGTATTCTATACACAAAATGGTGGTGCCCTTGACTTCTGAATTGCAGCCTGACAATTCTGACTCTAAAATTGAACTTCCTGATTCTAAAGTGCGAAGCTATGTTCCAGTTACAGACCCAGAACTTGTCGAGTCCTTCATAGATCCAATACGACGAGCCATTTTGGTGGCACTGCGGTATGGGACTGAAACGGTGAAAGAGGACATCAGTTTTGAAGAAATGACCAAAAAAGACGGCACAAAGATAAAGACCACAATAGTAGAAGAGAAGAAAACACAACGATTTTGGCTGACTGTTCCCGAGATAGTAGCGAATGTTGAGCAGTATCTTCCCGAGATAAAGGTTTCAAAGTACAACTGCTATTACCACCTACCAAAGCTTGTTGAACAGGGCCTTGTGGATGAGTTCTCAACAAGAGATGACAGCGACAGTCACAGTAAGAGAGGTGTCTACTATCGAAGAACAGCCAAGGTATTTGTTGTCATAGATTCGAAGATGAGCGGCGATGTTGTGAACACATATCTCAAGCTCTTTGAAGAAGGCCTTGAATTGAAACTGAAGGAGAAAGTTCTGACTCATCTCGAAGATCTCATGATTCGACAGATTGAGATGGTCGATGAAGCAATGGAGTACTTGGCAATGCATCTCAAAGAGGTAGATGTTGAGTCTACCGCTCTTAGTGATTTGCTTCAGGGTCTGGCTTACATATACCTCTCGGACAATGCTGAATTTGTCGATATTCAGAAGGAGATCAAGAGTATTGTTTTGACTCCCTGCTGCGGTCCAACTCCTAATATGGATAACATCTGCTCATACTGTGGCGATCCAATTAGCAAAGGAATGATGGTATTTCGCAAGGTTGACAACAAGAATCAATCATTCTGCTCTGAGGAATGTGCTGACAGCTATATCAAGGAATGCAAGACATAAGTGCAAAGATTGAAGAGATGATTCGTGACGCTAAAATTTTGTTAGAAAATCATGTCATTTTTACATTAATTCACTGAACTATGAATAAAAAAATAAGGAAGGTCTGCAAGACAATCTGATGGTTATTTGCTTGGTAGTTCGTTGAAAGGAGTGCGATCATTAAAATGACTGGATTGCTTCCTTTCAAAAAACGATTACCTTGTAGTCCATTTATATGAGAAGGGGAAAGTAAGATGACTTCAGAAATAGTCCCTATTAAAAAGTACAAACTATGTATGGGAAATCGGTTGAAAAACACTTGGAATAATATTACAGCTATTTTCAATGGCTACGTCATATGTTATGGTGAAAAACATCGCGTGATTGTGTATTTCCTATCCGAGAATAGTCCGGTACCTGCTCAATATTACTTAAAGGATAAGAAATTCGCGGTGATGTTTGTTCCATCGTGTGAAAGATATGAATATACTGATGTACTTAGAAATGAAAAATCAGTTTGTGCATACCTAAATGATACTGAGCCCGAAAAGATGATGATCATGACTCAACAGGAACCGATAGGCCAAGGTGAAATCGACTAGCTGGATGAATTGAGCGGAGAATGGGAATTCTCCTCTTTCATTTGTTTTTACGATGAATGAACCGAATTTGTAGGATAGGAAGTATATTTGACTACTGCCCTGAAACACTGTGAACAAGATTTTTCTCAAAGATTCACTATAAATTATAGATAGGTAATCTGATAATTTGAACGATGAAAACTTGATCTTGAGGCAGTATGTATGAAACCATTAGGGACTATTACCGTTTACTTTCCATTCATTGATCCGGAAACAAGACATGTTCTTGAAACCATTATGAAAGAGTCAGACAACTACTTCGATTTTGCAAATGCCCTATCAGAGAGAGTACTTGACACTGATTGTTCTGATTTGCTTGTCTACTTTGCCATTCATCATGCTGCCCAACTTCTTGATCTAAAGAAGATTGATTCTATAGGACAAAAGTACCCTGAGATCCCCATCATACAACCAAACCTTGGTTTTGCCAATCACTACATGGGAAGAACAGATGATTTTAGAAGCATCATTCAAAATGCTGAAGCTGTCCTTGCAAAAAATCCTGATAACTGGTTGAAACTTGAGATGCGCTTTATGAAGTTTGAAGCTGAGACCTTCAACTACCCAGGGGTAATTCATGATTCTTCCAACATTGCTGAAATTCATGAACTGATAGATAGTGATCCTCGGTTCAAGTTCTATGAAACTGTATTATATAGCAACTTAGCTCAAATAGCAGACAAAGATGGAAATTCTGAAGAGTGGAATCGCTGCAATCAAATAGCTCTTCAAAATGCAAGATTATATGATGACCAGATACGACTTGCATATTGTCTTATCAAGCAATCACGAATCTCATCAAACGATAGAATCCTCGCTATGAAATTACTCCGGGAAGCCCTCGAAATCATGGACGCTCTCGGTTCTACTGATGGTTATGCTGACGTACTCGAACAATTAGGCACAATCTCTATGATTCGCGGCGAGTTCACAAACGCGATTGATTACTATCTCAAGTCTGTATCCATTCGTGAAAGATTGGAATTAGAAACAGGAATGGCCAGTCTAATGCTTGCTTCAGTGTACAACAGTGTGGGCGAGTGTGAATCCGGTCTTGAATGGGCGCAAATGGCTGATGATCAATTCAAGGGACGACCCTCTTTAAGACCTCGTGCTATTATGTGTCAGGCGTGGTCACTCGTTCTTCTTGATAGACTTTCTGAAGCAGAACTCATCCTAGATACAGTTCATGAATTAGTTCTAAAGTCTGGTCGTGAAAGTCATCTAGGTTGGCTTAATTTCGTTATTGGGCTAATCGAGTTCTCAAAGGGCAATGTGGCCTCAGCAGTAAGCAGTCTTGAAGAATCCCTGAAAATCTTCGAATCACATGATGGACTGAAGAGGTATCGGAACATGTCTCTTTACTATCTAGCGAGGATTGAAGTTGCGCAAGCTGGACTCAACACCGAGATTTTTCCTTATCTCGCACTCCTAGAGGAACAAGCTGTATCAGAGGATCTCCCAGGATTGATGGGTCAAGCATTGGTTTTGAAATCTGATCTGGCTCTTATTCAACATGATGACTCATCACTACGCGATATTCTCCAAAGTCTAAACGAATTAGCAGAGAAGCCCGGATTACAATTTCTCGTGCCATACATTGAGAAACTCATGAGTCGAATTTGACCAAGCTATCACTTGGAATTTATGTCCGTTGATTAGTCTCCTCCACTTCCAGTCGTTGGCCAAGGACCTATGTCACCAGCAGCCACTGAACCGTAGCTTGACTCGAACCAATTAGGTTGTGATCTCAAAAAGTTGATGAACTCTACGCGAATTAATTTATCCGGCACTGCAGGGTTTCCTGGTGTACCATTAGCTAAGAAGTATGCCTCCTGATCTGCAGCACTGATGTCTTGATAATTGCCCGCTGCGTTTAGCTCTCTTAGCCATACTGTATAGAAGAATCTAATGATTAACTGCGCGCCTATTCCATCTTGTGTTCTATGTACTAAATACCACCAACCATATATGTTGTGCAAATAAGTTGAGTTTATTGTAAGATGGTGCCTGGTATTGTAAGGTGTGCCACCAGGACCGCCAACCCAACACGCTTGAATCAAACCTCTGATGTTATTGTTTTCGCAAGCCTTCTTTAGAACTTCTGCAAATGCACTTTCCAGATCAGTTTCACACATCTTTCTGCCTCCATAAGTGCAAATTTAGATAGTGGTCAATCAACTTTTATAAAAGGCTACTTATTTAGTGCATTAGCTCATTATCAAGGATTAATTTTACCTCTTCCTTTTCATCATAATCAAAACAATCACTACACCAACAATGAGAATCCCTGCACCTATGAAAGTGATAACTGGAGGACAAAGGATCCACTCTAAGGTAAATGACGAAATATATGGTTTCGAATTCAGTTTGGTGATGGTGATTTGTACTCTACCTACATCAGAATTTCCGATATGTAATACAGCATAGCCTGTTGAGTTGGTGTATTCTATCTCGTAGATATCGGGGTGCCTGTATAGACATACCTTAGCTCCTTCAACAGGACCATATTCGTCATATACTCTGATGCTATAGTCTTGAGAACCAATACATACAACAGGTGAGTGATCTCCCTGAAGAGTAGTTGGTTGTTCTGTCCAGAGTGACGTTTCAGGATCTCCAAATAATTGATAAATTAGATTGGTAATATCTCCTTTTTCGTAGACAATATCATCTTCGTCTACTGTTTCATCTACAATGGAGTTCTCAATATAGTATTTTCCTAAGTAGAGAGCTATACCAAGATTGTTTATTGGTGGTTCGGTATCTTCCGGATATGCGACATTTACAAGTTCTAAATCTGGCCAAAAGGCATTCGTAATTCCTTTCATTAAACCCGAAGCTCTCAAGTTGTAACTGATTCGAGTTGGAGCTATCACTGCTACAGCTCCCCCGTTTTGAATTCTGAGGATTTCTTCAGCAAAGCAATCATAGATGTAGTATGTCTGAAATGCAAGAGTTTCATCGATAAATCCATCGGTTTCACCATCAAACCAGCCAGTATTGCAATCCATACTCAGGATCAACGGGTATTTTCCAAGATTACTTTCATAATCTGGATCTGTCGGCAAGCACTCAAGACCACCAAAATCTGTTGTCATAAAAGCTGGGAAATCCCATCCCTCATATTCTCTCCGCGGAAGATTATCAGAATTATCTTGCTCATTGAGGTAATTGAAATAGTTGCCTGACACTCCGTGATCTATATGATACATCAAAAATCTTCCAGCAAGAATATTGTTTCTAATGTCATCAGTGGTTGCGCCAAGTGAGGGAGGATTCCAAGTCGGACTAGTTCCCCATTCAATCGTGCTGACAGAATCTCCGTTATAGAGTGTTAGTGGAAAATCCGCTTCTGAGTATCTGGCGTAATTCTTATGTATTGAGTACCCATAGCCATTATCAATAAAGGCGTTATAGATTTCCTCTGTTGTAGAAATATACGGCTCATCACTAATTCCATCAGATCCATATATCCATGGATCGTCTGGTTCACCATCTTGATTCACATCTACCGGATTAGGATTTGGTTCTCTCCAATCATCGAAAAATGAGGATACCAATATATCATTATAGAATGTATCATGGTCATTAAGCTGTTGCTCATATGCGATTATCTTGTCTACAATGTATCCTGCTTGAACATTGCTTTCGACAGAAATTCTTCCATGGTAGAACTCCGGAAGGAAGTCATCACCTTGAACACAGAAATAGGTGACGTCTGTAGCTATCCTCGCATGAGCCTCAGTTCCATGATAGCCCATTCCAGCAGATGGATCTACTCGTCCAGCGGTATGTTCCACAGAACTATAGTCACATGGAATGTGACTGGCATCTCCAAAGAGGAGAATATACGTTGGAACTGGAGTCATACGAAGAACAGTATCATCAATGTAGGTTTTCAGATCGGCAATTCTGCTTTCATGAGTTGCTAGGCCATTTTCGTCAGTATACTCAAAGTATTCTCCAGTTACAGAATCTACTCCGACAAATATATCTGAAGTAGGTACCAAGTGTGTGAATATCCCCTTCTGAGTTTTCCAGTCTGCAAGTCTTTGTACGTGTTCTAAAAACTCATCATAATAAATGATAAGATAATGTGGCTCTCCAGAATTTGATTCCTCAGCTGGGATGAAATTCTCAACGGAAAGAGCACCAGGGCTGGAATAGGTATTTGTGATCTCTGAAGTTGTTGGAGGTATTGTTATTGATGGTGTTGTGGTTATTGCAGTAGGAGCTACCCATGGTCGGTAATTCAACAGAATCCTTTGGTATAGACTCTCAAATGCATTTGATACCAACGAAACATCTACAGGTTCTATTTGTGCAACGTGGTCATAATTGATTCGAATTTCGAATTGAGTATATGCTTTCAGTTGCCCTGAACCCGGGCTGGCTTGAATTGGAAATGTAGAGACTTGTAACAATCTTCTACCACGAAGAACTATCGGAGATAGTGAACTTTGACCATTAAGGGTGAAGTTATAGTTTGGATAAAACAAATCTGAAGAGTACGTAGTTGCATTGATTGAAAACAGGGGCATCACTCTGTCATTTAGACCAACTGAAGGGATCTGCGTTGGAGTAATGTTGTATCCTCCAAGAGTTACCGACGATGCACTTAGAATATTGATTGTAATATCGACATCACTTGGTACTTCCACTGTGAATGTCAAACGAGGAATTTGTGGCTGTCCCACAATAGTTCTAGGTGAAGCTGCAGGAAGATCAATTGTGTTGAATTTTGAGTTATTATAGGTAATATTACCATACCAAAATCCGTAGATGTTGGAAATGACAGTAATCCCAGTTTCATTTGAAACAGAAACAAAGATTTCTGCTGGAGTTCCTACTACTGAAGGTATACCCAGATCTATCCAGTTTCCTCCATTTGAGCTGGGAATCGCATCTCCTCGAAGTACTGTTGGATGATCGGATCTGATGTTTCTTGGAGTAGTGGAATCGAAGATTGAATTACCAGGTATGATTGGTGCACCGTCAAACATTAGAAATGATGAGATGATGATTATCGCGGAAACTGCAATTGCAGTCAGTCTCTGTATACTTCCACTCTTGCTCAGATTGACCTTCTTCATTGTAGCTCCTCCACGTATGTAACAAAAGATGTTGAGAGTGCACCAAATTTATAAAACGCGTGATTCTGTGCATAAGCCAGAAATTGAAGGTATTGTAAATCGGAATTTTTGAGATGAGTCTTTTCTCCAGAATAGATATATCCTAAAACATGCGCCAAATCGACTTAGCTATTCGCGAATTTAGGAGATTAATGAATGAAGCACGCAAGGAAAGCGCTACTACTTCTAATTTTACTTGTAATCCCTTTATTTCTGGCAGGGATTCTACATCCCGCCATTAATAACGAAGAAAAGGCTGCAATTTCACCAATCCCAACAAAGGTCAATGTGCCCTCTTATGTGGAACAGGCTCCTATCTTGGCCTACAATGACACTGACATGGACAATTGGGCTTCTGCTCTATTGTGGGACGGCAATGGATCCCCTGATACACCATACATCATTGACGGGTACAATATCACCTCAGATGGAACATGTATCGAGATTCGTGATACTGTCCGAGCTTTTGAGATTCGGAACTGCTACATCTCTAGCATTTCAGGTAGTAGTGGTACTGGAATACACATCGATAATGTAACTCAAGCGGCTATTGTAGACACTGTAATTCAAAACAAACAGAACTCAATGGAATTACGTGACACCTCAGCACCGTACATTGAGAATTGCACTATTCATGATAACTATCTCATTGCTTTATTCAACTGCACTGGTGCAACAATTACCGAATGTGATATCTACGATAACACAAATGATGGAATATATTTTAACCAATGTAATAACTCACTGATTTCCTATAATGTGATAACTAATTCTGCAACTGGTGAAGGAATATTTGTTGAGGAATCATATTATGTCACTATAAATGGCAATCACATATCCCATTGCGGGATGAGTGGCATTGCAGCATTTGTATCACCGTATACTACAATTGAAGAAAATATAATCCACGATAATGCTCTCGGCACGGGGTCTTGGGCTGGGGTGTACATCGAAGAGTCAGATCATGCATCTATCGTTGGAAATGAGATCTACCACAACGAAGAGAACGGCATTCACATTGATTCTTCTTATTGGTCGCATGTCTTTGATAATGAGATCTACGACAACTCAGACAACGGTATTGATGTGAAATATTCAACTAATGGAACAATCATACAGAACGACGTTCATGGTAATGCTTGGTGGCCACAGACACCTAGTGCTATGGGTGGAGTCTATCTGGACAATGATATAGATTGGACAATCTCTGGTAATATAATTTGGAACAATACGCTAAATGGGATTACTATCAGTTATTCTGAACGAATTCAGATTTCCAATAATCAGATCTTCAATAATATCGGAAATGGAATTTATGGAATGGGTGGAGCAGATTATCAATATCTAACGATTGAAGATAACATCATCCATAATAATAATTATGCTGGCATTAACTTTGTGGGATATCATGACTGCAACATTACGAGTAATCAGATATACAATCATTCGGATTATGGAATTATTTTCGAGGGTGACAGGAATGAACTTGTGGGGAATAAGATCTACAATTGTGAAACTGGTATTGGTTCATTTGAATGCTATAACAACAGTTACTCCATGAATATAGTATATCTCTGTGATTATGGACTCTATATCGTTAATATCGGTTCGAACATAACTGACAACATAGTCTTTGATAACGACTATGGTATCTACATACATTCCAGTGGTAACTGCTCAATTTATGGTAATGACATTGGTTGGAACACAATGAATGCATATGAGACAAATACTTTCTACGGAATGTATATTCTCTGGCATGATAATGTGAGTATAGGCAATTGGTGGCATAATTACAACTACACTGGATACTATAATATCACCACGGATACTGGTATTGACAAACAGGATCTCTTTCCATCTAGAAGCTTGGATCTTGAGCGACCTGGACCAATTGAATTCGAGATACTTGAGACAGATAATGTGATTGTCTGGGAGGCATATGCCTTGAATCCTTCGCATTACGAAGTGTTTGTTGACGGTTCCAGTGTTCGTGTAAAAGAATGGGACGGTAATGACATAGAGTTTCTAGCTGATGGACTCGCACACGGAGTACATACAGTCGAACTAGTGGTCTACCACATCTCCGGCCACTCAATGGGCAATTCTACTACAGCAGATGTAGAAGACCTCACACCTCCATCTCTTGTTGGCCCAAGTCACATCAGTATCGTACTTGGTGATAGAGTATCTGAACATTATACAGCTATGGATCCTTCGGGTATAACTGGATGGGCAGTTAATGATACAGTCAATTTTGCTATCGATTCTAATGGGGCACTGACTGGCATCACTGATTTACCAGTTGGTGAGTACACAATTCGCATTGAAGTATCTGACATCTTTGGCCACATTGCATACCAAGATGTCACCATTACAGTAACTGCTCAAATAGATGGTGGACTCCCGACAACGCTGCTACTTATAATAGGGGCTGGGGTAGCTGTTGTCGTGGTTGTTGTGCTTTTGGTGATATTGAAGAAAAGCCGAACTTAGACCAATTAGAGAAAAGAAGAGGGGCCTCAATCAAAGACCCCTCCTCTTGTTATCCTCGTTTCTATCTCCAACTGGCTTCATCCTAGCGACACTTGCATTTTGGTTTGAAACTCTATAATCTATAATTTTCTAGTAGCTGATTTTCGTGGCAAATATCATTCAAGGGAAAGTGACATCTTGAAGAGCCTATGATGCAGCTTGTAGTTTCTTGATTCACAGAGTTTCGCGAGCTCAGGCAGATCCGTGAAAGTCGCTCGGACATAATCATATTCTGGAAGACTGAACTCCCTCATGCCGTTGATAAAATCGTCAAAGCAGTCAGTATGGGTGATTTTGAACGGAAAGCAGCCTGGAAAAGATGGAGTGAATCGACAGGCACCTTCGATGTTGCCATTATGGTCCTTGAGTGTCAAGACAATGTACTCTTCGTCTGAAAGGTATCTACGAATTTGTTTTGCTGGCAATTCTGGGAATTTCTCTCCCACAAACTCAATCTCATCATCCTGAATCGTTTGACAGGAGTATTCGTGCCTGAGACTAACAGAATTGTAGGGAACGAAGAAATGCCAAGTTGTGCCTGTCTTTTCGAATCCATACTTCTTGTACAATGACTGAGCTGATAAATTGAAATCCTGAGTGTAGAGATGGACTTGCCTAATTCCGCCTTGCTTTTGAAACCAATTAATGGAATACTCCATAAGTACTGAGCCAAAACCTCTCTTTTGATGAGCCTTTGCTACGCCAATCCTTCCAAGATGTCCCTCGTCTTGACCGAATCGAGCAACAATCAGATGTCCAGCAATCTGATCATCGTGAAGGAGTACAAAACACCCATCTCGTCCTAACCATTTTCGGAATGACTCTTCCTCGAGAGGATCATCTGGGAAGATTTCAACATCAATCATATGAAGCTCTTCCCAATCCTCCAGTTTCATCGGTCTAATATCTATCATGAATCCTCACTTCACTAAATGATAATTGAATTCTATTAGAAAAGTTTTGGTCAAATCTGATTGTCCTCACACATACCAAGATTGATAAAGCCCAAGACTTCACCAATCTGAATTATGACAAGAAATCTTAGGATTGAAAAAGCGAAGAATTCGGACTATTCTGCGCTTGTAGATCTATTGAAAGAAACAAACCTTCCTCCTGATGGTATAGAAGCACATTTGATGAACTTCCTTGTCATCAGAAATCCGGAAGCTGATATCAGTTCGGGATTCCTTGTAGGCTCTGTTGGTCTGGAGATCTACGGAAACTCAGCTTTGTTTCGGTCTCTTGCCGTTCACCCAGATTTTCAGAGAGCCGGATTAGGTTCACAGCTGGTTGACCAAATTACAAAATTAGCAAAAAAGAAAGGAATCACTCGACTCTATCTTCTTACTGATACAGCTGAGGAATATTTCAAAAGAAAGGGATTTCTAATTGTCACACGGGACAAGATACCATCTGATATGAAGCAATCAGTTGAATTCACAACTCTCTGTACTTCGTCTCCCTCACTGATGAAAGAAATATAATCCTCTATCTTGTACTCTGAATGAAAGCTCTTTGCTTCTGCAACTCTTCCCATTTTTTACGTTCAGAACGAAGTTGGAAAAGATTAACGTCTTTGTAAATGATACCTTCTTCTCCCTTCGGGATGTTTCTCTCAATACGTTCCTTTTCTGGTGTATAGATTAGTGACTCTCCAAATTCCGCCACATTAGCAAAGAAGCAATAGGCGTAGATGGACCTTCTTGCGTCAAAATGTGCGGCTTTGAAATCCTCAGTCACCGGAGTGAACGCAGGATTGATAACTAGATCAACAGGGGGGTCGGAGTTCTTCAATTCCACTCTTAAGTCCATATCAAGAAAATCGCGACATATAGCAATGGCAATCCTACCAAATTCGGTGTTACAAATGATAGCTTTCTTCGCATCTGTTGCAGTGTCTATTCTTTCCATGAATCTCTTACCATTGATGTGGATGATGGCAGGGATGTGTTTTTCCTGTTCCCAGAGAATCCCTTCTGGGCTAAAGACTCTGCATAGGTTGCGTTTAGACTCTTGATCATGGAATGATCCTGGAATAATGAGCATTCTGAATTCCTTAGCGAGCTCTGCTAAATCTTGGATTAATTGAACATAGCTAAGGTCAATAGTCATTTCCGGGAAGAGAAGAACATTGATTCCGTCAGAGTGAGCCTTCTCTATCATACTTCTTACTTTCACTCTAGTCGGTTCAATCGATTCCTCTCGAAGTCCTATGAGACCATCCACTTTCTCTTCGTAAATTTCATTCAAAATGTCGCCTTTCTTGGAAAGCCCCATCTGTGCTATTCCCACTCTGAAAAAGCCCCTCTCTGACTTGTCAGTCCCCACGAGCATATCCTTGTGTATCAGTTTATACTTTGGTTTTCTCAACTCAGCGGTCGATTCTATGCCAAGACTTTCTACTGTCTTCAGAACCATTCGCTTTACCAAATCATCCAAGTTAGTTAGATTAACCATCTCTTGTTTTGAGGGATTTTCCTCAAGGATGGATTCCCATCTTTGTAATTCATTTTGGAGTGTTTGTATCTCTCTATCAACAATATGGCTTAATCTAAACAATCCCTTTTCATCAGCGAGATTTTTAGCCCTCACCAATAGTTGTTTTGCTTTGCTGACTTCAAAGTCAATTAGAGCAAGTTTTGATTGTAGTAAATATGATTCTACAACAAGTGGATGCGAGGCTTGTTCTTGGGCAACAGACATGAGCTGTTTTGTCAAATCATTGACTTTCTTTAGTACTTCATCTGCCCTAGTTGCTTTGAGTTCAAGCAATAATAGGTCACATAGATGAATCATTGCAGCAATTGTTAATGTATGATCCGCGACTTCTTCGCTAACTATTCTCTCAAGAATCTCCTCGGCCTTAACTCTATCACGGGTACGCGGGCTGTGTTTAAGAATTAGTGCATTTGAAATTCGGAATTGCTGGTTGATAACAGCACTTTCTGATTTTTCATCGACCTGCTCAAGTCTGGTCAAGTATTCTTTTGAAAGGTTTGAATCATTACTGTCCAAAGCTAATGCCACTAGTTCTCCCAACACTGCAGAAATTAATCGGGTATTTCCCATACCTTCAGAGATTGCTAAGCTACGTTGGTAGTATTCGAACGCATTTTCATTATTGCCCTTTCTCCTCTGAATGTCACCTATATTGAGAAGGGTAAGTGCAATCCCCTCTTTAGCTCCCATGGCTTCGTAAATAAGAAAACTGCGTTGATAGAACTCTAGTGCAGAATCTAGATTTCCCTTTAAATTGTGGATTTCACCTAAATTATTTAGGGCGAGAGCGAACTCAGGTCCAATACTAAGATTCTGTTGAATTGTCAGACTTTTATTGTAATATTCTGCAGCTTGTTCAAGATTACCCTTCAGCCTATGGATGACTCCCACATTAATTAATGATGTAGCTATGTCCTGCTTGCTTGCGATTCTCTTCTTGATTTCAAGACTTTTTAGATGATAGCTAAGTGCTTGGTCTAACTCTCCTCTTGTTGAACTGATATTTGCAAGATTGTTAAGGACCCTCGATATGCCATTTTCATCATTCAATTCTTCATAGATTGCAATGCTTTTCTTGTAGTATTCAGATGCTCTATCGAGGTCTCCTTTTGTCCATAATACCAGACCAAGGTTATTGAAGACTACAGAAACTCCTACCTTGTCACCAAGATTCTGACTTATCCTCAAACTATCTTCATGATATTCCATTGCCCTATCTAAGTTACCCATATACCAATGAATTACGCCAGCTTGTGAGAAGAGTTTTGCTCTTCTTTCCTGAAGACCTTTCTCTAGGTGTTTCAATCCTTTTGTTTTTATTAAATCCTCTGCCATTTCCACGGTGCTAAGGCCTTCATCTAGTTTCCCGGTTCGCCATGAAATTTCAGCTTCAAGAATTAAAGCATCCAATGTCATCATAGGATCCTTTGGACCTTTGCTCGCAACCAACGCTTTTGCAATTTCAAGAGACCTTTCGTATTCTCCATCCTTGCAGAGAGCTAATGCACGATTAAGGTCTTCTTGAGTATTGTCTGTCAAACTCTCTCTTCCTAATTCGGTTTGAACACTTCAAACTGAGTTTGAATATGTTTTTTCAAACAGTCAATTATATGAGAATGTGCATTTCTATGTTTGCTAAACTAACTTTCGAGCTATTCTTAAAGAGCATGAATCACTGAGGAAATGAAAAGATATGGCGATTGATGTTGTTGAACTCAGGTCAAAGTTTGAAGCGCCTCATTGCTTGTTGGAAACCACAGACAACAAGATTCTGTTCGTCTGGCTCTGGCAACCTCATGATCAACCTCGTAAAAACTCGGCTATCCTTCTGTTTCATGGAATTACTGCCTATGCTGGACCATATGAGCTGCTGGTCAATCCTCTCTTAAAGCGTGGGTACACAGTCTACGGGTTAGACCTTAGAGGACACGGGCTCTCGGATGGAATAAGAGGCGACTATCCGAGCAGAGAACGGCTTGTCAAGGATCTTTGTGAAGCTGTTTCATTTGTAAAGGAACGTCATCAGAATGTGATTATACTTGGTCATAGTCTTGGAGTGTTATCAAGTATAATTGCTCTGAACAACTGTCTAGACAAAGTAGCTGGTGTAGTGCTTCTAAGTGGAGCAAGAACTCTCAAATCAAATGATGCTCAGAATATTCCCTTTGGTCAAAAGATGAAAATCCTTCTGAGTTCTCTTATCAATCCAAGCAAACCAGTCATCAAGTATGAACGAGAGGGGCAAGTTGGTCTTGATGATCCAATATTCAATTTTCGCTACACTCTCCGTTTTATGAGAATACTAGCACTCAGGCAAATGGAATTTCCAAAGGACATGCAAATCCCAGTATTCGTTGGTGTTGGAGATTGTGATGAGCTCTTCTCTGTTGAGGACTGCAAGATGCTCTTTGAGGAAGTCCCGTCAGAGGTCAAGCGGTTCTACGTTGTTGAGGGGGGAAAGCATGCAGAGTTTCAACCTGGTAGCTGGGATCCTCTGGGTGTCTGGCTGGAGGAGCATTTCGATTGACCTGATGCATTCACAAGTTCTGCATCTTCTTAGGGTAGAACCAGGATGTCACCACTTGTCGTAATGAATAATTGATTGATCAAATCGTTCTATTGGTGGTTTTTCCTCTGCCGCATGCCCTATGGTGACTAGTGCGAATGGAACTACAGATTTAGGAATACCGAAAGAATCCTGAATTTTATTAATTCGTTCCTCTATTGGATAAATCTCTAACCATAGTCCACCATAGCCGAGGCTATGGGTGGCAAGTAACATGCATAATGTAGCATTCGCGCAGTCTATCTGCCACCGCTTCTCATATTTCTCGAGATTTCTATCAAAGCATACCATGATGGTAACTGGTACATCAGGTAGCATTTTCTTTGAGTACGGATAAGCTTCAATGAATTGGTCAATCATTACCCGGTCTCTGATGACGATGAATTGCCAGGGTCGTTGATTTCCCGAAGTAGGTGCGCACATTCCAGCATGCAGTATTTTTGTCACTGCATCGTCTGGTATCTCTTTCAGGATGAATTTTCTAATACTCCTACGTGTATTTATCGCTTCAAGAGTTTCCATGGGTTTTAGGGATGTGTAACTAGTATATAGAAGGTGCTTAGAGCGCAAAGAGTGTTTTTCATCTGATGAGTGAGAATGTGTGTGGCCCAAGAGAATGAAAGAGGGAGAATATGCAATGCAGCAGGCTATCCCGCTCAAACCAGATTATACCAATACATGGTACCAACTGGCTGGTTTCTATGATCGATAAAGGCGTATGCAGGATGCTGAGGCTGCCTATAGGAAAATCGTAGAGTGCAGTCCTGACCATTATCGTTATTGGTCAGATCTAGGTGTGCTTCTAATTGAGATGGGTCGAAATATGACGCAGAAGCACTACTACGGAACGCGATTAAATTTGGAGCTGATGATGTGATGCAATGGGTGAATCTTGGAATCTACCTTACGATGAAGAAGCGATGTGATGAAGCTAAGAAGACTTTGGAACATGCACAGAAACTTGTACCTCAGATTGGAAATGTGCAAAAGATTACAATGTTATGGAATCCGGACTGAGGTAGTCATTAAGATGAGAGATTGAAACTTTAACCTATATCAGAGAGTGAATAAGCCAAGCCAGATATCTTTTTCATTAGCATATTAGAATAATTCTAAACACGAGGCATGAATTGTTGCAGGGAAAAAGGCGCACCATTACAAAGATTGCTGTTCTTGTTCCATTGTCAATCATTGCTTCAGTCTTCTTCCTGGGACCTGGAGGAATTGTATCATACAATCCAGCCACGCGAGTAAGTGTTCATTCATTACTTGCTTATTGGGTTTCAGTACCTACTGCTGTTGCTGTCTTTGCATACATCAGAAAACCCTTGCGTGCACATGTTTTGATGACATCAGCACTTTTCTTCATGATGATTATTCATACAGGAAGTGCAGCGAAAAATCTGTTCATTCTTAACCAGTCATCCATTGAGTATACAAATGCAAATGCAGTTCTGGATTTATTCGAATTCACGCTCATTGGTTTTCTATTCTTTGCGTGCATCCTCTGCTATTCACGACCTCAACTAATAAAACAAAACAAACACTCTTGGATAACAGTTTTTGGGATTGTACTGATCCCCCCAGCATTGTATTCTTTCTTGTGGTACGCAATTAGTTTCCTATTGCCATCGAGTATATTGACAGGAGTGGGTTGGAGTCTTGGATTTGGATCAATAGCTTTCATCATTGCTACACTGTACCTAAGCCCAAGAATCAAGCTAAAAGCACTACCAATTGACATAGGATATTTTGCCAGCTCTCTGCTCATGATCATTGTCGCTTCTGTTGTACTCATGTTTAGCCTCCTATCCACAACAATTGATTGGGTACTCGCAGAATCCCTACAAATAGCATCATTTCTTGTCCTGAGCCTCTCTCTGTGTATCCCCTACCTGCGCAGCGTAGGATTCAGACGTCGAGCGGCATACATACTTGGACTCGGTCTTCTGCTAATGGCATACATACCATTTCTCTCTACAATTATCATAGAGTCAATGGGTTTGAATGATATGGTAAATCCCTCGAATATCCTCGGATTCTCTATCATCCACATTGGCGCTGCTTCTCTTGCTGGTATGATGGCTGTTCTATTATACTTGCATTCCAGGCGAAAGCTCAGTTGGAACTATTATCCATTGATTCTTCTCTTTGGTCTCTGGTCAACCCTATCAATAATGCAAGTAGTATTGGTGGAAAATCCCACATACAATGAGCCTCTGATTTCCTTCATTGCGGGAAGCTTACTCACTCTCATTCTATTGCTTGTTTCTATTCGGTGGACGATAAAACCCCCAAAACCCGTACAGCCATCTTTCCTAATACCAAAACTTACAATTGTTTATGCTATCACAGTTGCGTTTGTTGTAATTGGCGAACTAGTTAACATATTTGTTGTGGATGCATACCCACAACTTCAGAATAGTGCTATTGGACCTACCATTCTTTTAGTTTCGAATCTGATTATCATTTTAGCCCTTGCATTCCTTATCTTTATTCTTGCAAATCAATCGAGAGGTCACAGCTCAGTTGATCTATTTGTAGTCGTTTTCCTAACTATGTGGATTTTGCCAAATATACTCAAGAGCTATTACATCTATTGGAGCACTGGGTGGTGGGTGTCGGAGAGTCTATTATTTGTAGGACTGCTTGCAGGTCCGCCACTTCTGGCATGGCTATATATCCAGGAAACATATGAATCAGAAGGATCACGGGCAAAAGCCAATCTCATGGCAGATTTATTGAAGCATGACATAACCAACTATAACCAGATGATTTTGACCTCTCTTGAGTTGCTTGGATCGGGCGATATTGAAGACATTCAACGGGCAAGGGTTGCTCGTGATGGTTCTCGAGTAATCTCCTTTGCAGAGCAATTAATCAATAATGTGAGATTACTGAGTGAAACAGAGCGGCTAACAAGTATTGAGCTTCAATCTACAAATCTTGTATCTACTATAGTAAGTTCTCTTGATGCATTCACACAGCAGGGTCTCTCTGAAAATGTGACCATCGAGTTCAAACCTGATATGGACGATGCGCTTGTCTTGGCAAATGAGCTTCTCTATCATGTCTTCTTGAATATTCTATACAGTGCGCTAGAATATTCGCTTGAAGAAAGAAGCATAACTGTTGAAATAGTACACAATGTTCACTCTGGAGCAAATTGGTGGGAAACAATCATTGAGGTGCCTGGCCAATGGATTCGACAAGGTGAGCGATTTAGAATGTACAATGCTGATACTGAGAATTATAGTAGCAATTCCTTGGGTCTGATGGCTGCGAGGATATTAACAGAGTCGCTGAAAGGCCATTTCTCAATCCGTGAAACAAGTATCAATAAATCGGAAATTCGAACAGCATTTGTAGTAGGCCTTTTGGAAGCTACTGAGAATGAGTGACAATACGATGGAGGGATTTGTCTGAAGATAATTAATCTGAAATATCCTCTAGCGAGTGTTGCTGGTTTACTTGTTATTATTCTCTATTGCTCGTTTACTTTCTCTGCTTGGGCTCTTTATCCAGATGATTTTGCTCCATGGTCACATTATCTTAGTCGTCTTGGTAACTTCAACTATAGTCCTCTTGGAGCCTATTTCTACAATCTGGGTTGTATCCTAGCAGGCATCACGCTCATCTTCTTTTTTGTAGGGCTGCAAAGTTGGGACACTGATAGTAAAATCGCTAAAGGATTATTGATTTTAAGCAAAATCATTGGAGTCTGTGCTTCGTTTGCATTGATTCTAATAGGAGTGTTCTCTGAAGATCAAGGGAGTCCCCACTTGATAGCATCATCAACATTCTTCCTGTTGAATTTCATTGTATTGATTCTAATCAACATTGCACTATTATTACACAATCGATTCATCAAAGCTATAGGCATCTATGGCATTATCATGACCCTCTTAAGCCTCCCCCTAGAGATTTATCTGGGTGGACCACTTATCGAATGGTATACGGTTTTTGGCTCACTAGTCTATGTTGGATTGCTCTCTTACAATATAGCCTCACTGAATTCCAAATAACCAATAAAACGAAGATTAGTTCTCTTTCCTCTAAATTAGAAGCAATCATTAATGATTTCTTTACAAATGTTAGAGGGCCACTGTGCACAAGTTCTTAAGGACAAGTTATTTACTAAAACGTGCAGGTACTACCAAGCGAGGAGCGCTTTCTTACATAGGATTTGTCGAGGGTTTTTTCACGCATCGTACATCCCCAAAAGAACACGCCAGTTTTGAACTACTTGCATATCGCTTTAGCGAGAGATCCAAAATGAGTTACGAAGAAAGAGAGCCTATTGAGGCTACAGTGGCTGAGTTGAAGCCACGCATGAAGAATGTTACTATCACTTTCAAGGTAGTAGAAGCGGGCGAGGTCCGCGAAGTTACTTCCAGAAACGATGGAGAAACCCACAGGGTTGCTGATGTTACAGTAGCAGATTCGACAGGAAGCGTCCAAGTACCACTCTGGGACGATGCAATTGACAACGCTACACCTGGAACCACATACACACTCAAGAACGGTTACACTGGTCTTTTCAGAGGTAATCTACGTCTTAATGTTGGCAAGTATGGCGAGCTCGCAGTAGCTGAGACCGCTATTGAGGAAGTCAACCTTGAGAATGATATGAGTGCTGAAGAGCACGAAGACGATCGCCCACGCAGAAGCTATGGCGGTGGCCGAGGTGGCTACGGTGGAGACAGACGCGGTGGCGGCGGCGGCTATGGTGGTGGCGGCGGCGGCTATGGTGGAGACAGACGCGGTGGCGGTGGCGGTGGCGGCTATGGTGGTCGTGACCGTAGAGGCGGCAGCGGCGGCTATGGCGGAAGCCGAAGGCGCTAATCCATTCAAGATAGAAATAAACACCATTTAACAAACCTATGCACGGGCAACCAATAAGATTGCCCGTAGCATCTTTTCTTTTCCTTTTATTATCATCAATATCCAGTCGTATTCGTCGAAATTTCCAAATAGCGGTTATCGTCGGAATCTGAAGAGTTCTCATATAATCGCAACCATAGAATTCCATGATTTACCAGCTTACTTCCTACCATACATGATTACCCACTCGTTCACGGACCTCTCTAGCTATCGCTAGAAAGTCATCGAATCCATATCGTTCGATTACTTCAGCAGATTTCATCTGTGTCAGTCGAGAGAAAATGCCATGCATGTCAGGTTCAGTCAAGATTGCCCTTCCATTAGCTTTCTTGGATTGTTGAGTGTCTGATGATATCTATCGTTTATTGCTATTCCTTCATGTATATGATTCAAACCGTTTTAGCTATTATCGGCACTATCTTAAGATAGTCCGCCTTCGTTTTTTTCCGAGCTGTGATAGGTCTATGGTTAAAGATAGCAGTCTACCTGAACGAGAGGAAAATGATTTCGAGCCTATTGTAGAGCGTACTGGATTTCTTGGCCTAAGTAATAACCTCTGGAGACTTGCTGCAGTTATGGGGATAGCACAGCTCTCTGTAGCTCTCTGGAAATGGGAGTTCAGTATTTTCCTGGAACGATTCATGCAACCCTGGCAAATCGGAATCGTCTTTTCTGTAGCGACATTCGCAGGCTTGATTGCAAGTATATTCTCTGGTTATATTGCTGATTTTATTGGACGAAGATGGACAATCGCTCTCGGCTTTCTTCCTGTAACTTTTGGGCTACTTACGATGTCCATCATACCCATTTGGCCATATGTGGCAATTCAATATTCTTTGGTTTGGTTTGGAATGAGTACTGCTCGTCTCATGTCACGAGCAATCCCAGCCGATGAGATTGCTTCTGATGACGGCCATAATCCTGCACGCAGACTCATGATGGTTATGATGCCATTATGGTTTCTTGACGCCCTTGGTCCTTTTCTTGGATCTATTTTGCTTAATGCTGGCTTTCAGTCAAGTAATCTTCACGGTCTTGCTGCAATAATCTCCATGGCTACTTTTCTTTCAGCTATAATTTTGATTAAGGAATCACTAGGCACTGATGTTCGTAAGAAGGCCCGTTCTGGACCGAAAATATCCATTCGTCAACTTGGTCGTGACTATTGGCTTCTTGCTTTGGGTATGATTGGATTCTCCTTTTCTTGGAGTTTATCAATCCAATATCTTGGCAATCTTTGTGTTGGACCGTGGAACGTTGATGCAATAACATATGGTCTAACATGGAGTCTTTTCTCCTTGACAAGTGCTTTCATAATGTATCCTGCAAGCACTCTGACTGATCGTAATCTCAAAGGATCATTAATTGTGGGTGTTTTTGGAAATGCTATCATTTTCTTGTGGTTCAGTATTGGAAGCGGTGCCATTATGATGTACCTAATCAATTTTGTATGGGCAATACCATTTGTTTTCTGGATTGGTGCAGAACGAAGCATCATTGTGCTCGTTGTATCCGAAGAAACAAAAGGTCGGGCGCTTGGTACATATGATCTATTGATGGGTATTGTGGGTATGTTTGGACAATTGTTCGGAGCTATGATTTGGGAATTGACTGACAGTCTCCGCGCTGTTTGGGCTACAGCTGGTATTGGAATGCTGATTAGTTGCTTTATTCTACTAATTTTGCTTCGTTACATTCAGAATGGAAAAATCGCAGGATTTCACCAAAGAAGCGAGCTGCTCTTCAAGTCAAAAAGGTAAGCTCTACACCTATTGTAATAATTGAGGCCTGCAAGATGATAATTCACATACGTGTTTTTGGAAGTCTGGATACGGATTCTTGATGTGTTTTTTTAGCATTTATGAGCACTGATGACTCGCAACATTTCTTTATCAATAGTATTGCACATTCTTCAGAGAGCGAGGTGCTGAGATTGTCCAGTTCGTTACAAGACACAGAATGGATTCAGAGAGTTCTTGAAGTCGTCAATGAGGGAATGATTGTAATCCAAGATGAAGATGTTGTAATGGCTAATTCAGCATTTGCTGACATGTTAGAGTATGAAAGTGATGAAATTATTGATACCGCCTTCGAAGATATCGTCGATAAACTCTCTCGCCGTCGTGATAGTGATATCATTGACTCTTTTATCGTTGGCGAATATCCTTCCCCTTTTACTACACGCCTCGCTTCAAAGACAGGTAGTATTCTCCATGTTGAGATTAAACCCACCCATGTCACTCTAAAGGGAAAGCCAGCCACTCTTGCTAGTATTAAGAACATATCAAAGCAAATTGCATTGGAGGCTGCAGTGACAGAGTTAGAAAATCGATTCGCATCTCTTTATGATGTTTCTCCGGTTGCTTACTTTACATTGAAT
>JAOUFI010000131.1 GCA_029858305.1 Candidatus Thorarchaeota archaeon | reverse complement strand
TCACGAAGATGGGGGTGATACAGGATCAAAGGGATGGGATTGGCCATATAGCAAAGAGATTGCTACAAGGCTTTGCCTTAGGCCACACACGACTCCCGTATCGATGAGATATCTCTACGAACATCGAGAGAGTCCACAAAAGATGTTCATCATTGATAGAAACTTCAGGTCAGAAACCATTAGTGCAACACATGCGCAAGAGTTCGATCAATGTGAAGGAATCATCATGGACAAGGGATTGACATTGAGAGACCTGCTTGGATATTTGACATCAATATGCAAAGCTGTGGGTATTGAGAAATTAAAGTTCAAACCAGGACAATTCCCATTCACAGAACCGAGTGTTGAAACCTTCGGAAAACACGACAAACTAGGATGGATTGAACTTGGAGGTTCAGGAATCTTTAGACCTGAAGTGACGCATCCACTTGGAATCAAAGATTCTGTTCTAGCATGGGGAATAGGTGCCGGAAGGCTCTACATGGCCTCAATGGAAATCAATGATATAAGAGACTTGTTTTCACAGGATTTGAATTGGCTTAGAAGGAGTTATTTTGTGAGGTAGATTAGAAAAATGATAGTAGAGTGCAGAATTGATGATCTTCTTTCATTAATCGGTAAGAAACTCACTTTGGAGAAACTCGAAGAACTCCTCTTTCTTATGAAGGCAGAAGTTGAGAAGATAGAAGGCAATACTATCGAAATAGAAGTGAATCCAGATCGTCAAGATATGCTTTCAACAGAAGGTATTGCACGCGCAATCAAATCGTTTCTAGAATTAGAAAAAGGGCTAAAGAAATACCCTATTCGAAAATCTGGTAAGCAGATTCTTGTCAAAGAAGGTCTCAAAAGAATTCGGCCTTTCATATGTTGTTCAATTCTCAAAGATGTCAAAGCTAATGACGAGCTAATAAAAGAGTACATGCATCTTCAGGAAGCGCTCACATCAACACATGGAAGAAACAGGAGTAAAGCGAGCATTGGACTCTACATATATGATGAGCTTGAATTTCCAATAATCTACGGACCTGAAAAACCTGAGAAGATTCGGTTCGTACCCTTAGGATACGAAATAGAAATGAATGGTCCTGAGATTATTTCGAAGCATGAGAAGGGAGTCGAGTTTGGACCAATCATTCAGTCTCACAAGAAATGGCCCTTGCTTTATGACTCCAAAGGACAAGTGCTAAGTCTTCCTCCAATCATTAACAGTAACGATCTTGGTCGCATGACGACAGATACGAAGAACCTCTTTGTAGAAGTCACAGGGACACACCTTCTTACAGTACATCAAGCCTTGAACATCATTACAGCCTCACTAGCCGAAAGAGGCGCACAGATTGAATCTGTTACAGTGGTTTACCCAGATGGAACAACAGAAGAGACCCCAGATTTCACTCCAGAAAGAATGACAATTAGTATCCTTGAAATCAACCGAATAATTGGTTTAGATCTCGATGGCGAGAAAATAGTAAAAGCTCTAGAGAAGATGGGGTATGGAGTAAAAGTTGGGAAAGGGAATCTAGTCCAAATTGAGATACCGAAGTATAGAATGGATATCCTTCATCCAGTAGATGTGATGGAGGATATAGCGATAGGTTTTGGCTTTGACAAGATTCAACCTACAATGCCTCAGACAATGACTACAGGCAAATTAAGCCCGATAACTGGGCTTAAGAATAAAATTCGAGATCTAATGGTGGGCATGCAATATCTTGAGGTCATGAACTATATAATGACATCACCGGAGATTCTTGGTGACAAAATGGGCCGGGAAAGACCAATGGTCACAACAAGTAATCCAAAGAGTCGGAATTACTCGGTTCTCAGGAACTCGCTGCTACCAGTTCTTCTAGATTTCGCATCGCAGAATCAGCATTCTGACTATCCCCAAAAGATATTCGAGGTAGGGGATGTTGTGATTCCAAATGATAGTAGAGAAACTTGTGTGGATCAGATGCCATCTATTTCTGGCTTGATCACTGATGTCAAGGTAAATGTCACTAGTCTCATGACTGAAATAGGATTTCTCCTAAGAAACTTAGGATTTGATCAACAATTCAAATTTGAACCAATAGATTGCACTGATTATATACATGGCAGGGCTGCGAGCATCAGAGTCAAAGGGAAAATATGTGGTTTCTTTGGTGAAGTATCACCAGAGATACTTGATAGATTTGGTATCGGAAGTCCAATAGTGGCATTTGAGCTCCTCATTCCTCGTGATAGTGATTGGACAAAGTGATAGAGTTAATTTAGATTTGAGAATCTCCGAAGAAAACATATAAGCGACCTACAGGGATGACTCCAAGATAAGTAGCTCAACGTTGGTTGAAAATTATCCCGAATTATTCAGAGAGTTGATGGTATGAATTCCGTTCAAGAACCTGATACAGCAGATGGTTTCGAGGGATATAAGTTTAGAATAGTCCTCTTGGGCGAAGCCACTGTGGGTAAGACATCACTACTTAGAAGGTACACTGAAAATGTATTTGATGAGGAATACAAACAAACCATCGGAACAACCTTTGCAACCAAAGATGTGGATACAACTGACAGTGAAAACAATGTCAGGAAGGTTCGTTTGAGTATTTGGGATATGGGCGGTCAGTCAACATATCGTGAACTCAGACGTCAATATATGAAGGGCGCATCAGCAGCTATCATTGTTTATGATGTAACGAAACCTGAAACATTTATGGCCATGAACAATTGGTTCGAATCATTTCGTGAAGTTAGTCCAGAAGCCCCAGTTGTAATCGCCGCAAACAAGATTGACTTGATTGCCGATCGAATGGTACCACAAGAACCAGGTTTGATGCTACGCGATTGGTTCCAGGCAGAATACTATGAAACCTCTGCAAAGGATGGGACTGCAGTAACAGATATTTTTACTAAGTGTGCTGAGATAGTACTTCTCAAAGCATTAAGTGAGAGCAAAAGCCCGATAATGTAAACGGAGAGTAAGATGACATGGTTAATCTTAAGGTGAGAGATTTCATGACATCTTTAATACTGACAGCTGAAATCGATACTCCTGTAATTGATGCTGCTAGACTAATGGCAGCTGAGGATGTGGGAAGCCTTATCGTTACGAATGCGGATGTCCTTGCAGGGATAGTAACTAGGAAAGAGATTATTGCAGCTCAGCTACTTTCTGAGGAGTTATACCATTCATTGACGATTGAAGATATCATGACAACACCCGTTGTTACAATAGGTCCAGACGCGGATCTAGGTCAAATCGTTGCATTGATGAATCAAGCTGAAAGACGACATATTCCCGTAATAGAAGGAAATGATATTATTGGCGTCGTTACTGCGACAGATGTAATTCGAGTTCTAGCTACGATGAAAATGATTGCTGACGGAGCCCCGGTGGCGGAAGAGGAAAACTAGAGACTATATCGTGTAATCTCTTCTTTAAGATCCTTCTTCAGTTTGATTACATCTCGTGCCTGTAATTCATTACGCTTCGGATAATTGCCAACAAGTTCAACCCATTTATCGATCTTGACCATTATAGGATCACTGGGAACGATACTCATGATGGATTCCTTCGCCATACCTAACGCTTCGAGAACATCCCCTGCGACACAGCCCATTTTCAATGAGTTCATAATAGTAGAGAGTTCATCTGCGATCTTTAGTGATCGGTCAGCTGGCAGCGATGATAGACCAGGAGATTCTACCTCTTCTTCTACATCGTACGCTTGTGGAGGCGCTCTTGCTCGTGAAGAAGCTAGTGGAGTCGCAACAGGAGTGACAACTTGCTGTTCCTGAATTTTAGAAATCATTTCCTGAAGTAAATCAATCATCTCATTACGTAGAGTTTCCATGGACTGCTGCACAAAAACCCTGACAGCTCCTACTTCCTCTACAACCATTTTTGCCAGTTCATCTGAATGATCATGCGGTGCTGGGGCTGCTGCTGGCTTTTTCCCTATCGTTTTGATTATTTCTTCCTTTGCTCCACGTATTTCGGATTTGATTTCAGTCACTGTGCCAAGGATAGTAATCATCCGTTTGAGGGTTTCTCCTAGCTGGTTAATGTTTTCTTCCATCTTAATCAATCGATTCAAGAATTGTTCTGCCATGGAGTTTCACCAGTTTCATGTACAACACATCTGGGAAAAGCATTGACTTAATCCTTATGGTGATAGATACCTCTGGGCTTTCACAATTTCATTGCTATAATACTCGATTATTAGTTGGCATACATTCCGAGAATAGTTAAATGTCTAGGACGGGCACATCACCCTTAGAGTGAGCATAAGGACAGAGCGAAAATTGTCAACTGAGAGTATCTCGCACATGTTCAAGCTAGTGGCTTTAGGCGATGGAGCCGTAGGCAAGACTAGCTGCATCCGGAGATACACTGAGGACAGTTTTAGTGAACGATATATTGCTACAATCGGTACAACCTTTGCCCTAAAGACACTTGACGTTGAACTACCCACAGGAAGCACGGTGACCGCGCGAGTTGTTCTCTGGGATCTAGCAGGACAACCTACGTATAACGAACTCCGTAGGCGATACATGGCTGGGGCATCAATGGCCATCATAGTGTATGATGTTACTAGACCACAAACATTTCTAGACATTGGTGAATGGTACACGAAACTAATCACCGTTTGTCCTAATGCAGTGGTTGCTGTTGTAGCCAATAAAATTGACAGACCAGATCGACTAGTACCACCGGAGGCAGGAACCATGGTTCATAAATGGCTCGATGTTTTGCACTATCAAACAAGTGCTAAGACAGGTGAGAATGTCAATACACTTTTTACAGACTTGGTTACGAAAGCCATCGCGAAACAGCAGGAGCTGGGACCACTAGACTCAGCATATACTGGAACGCAACCTCCAAAGCCATTCAAACTTGGAGTGTAAGATAGTTCCTGGATGGATTCATATGACATCATGGAATCAATTGTTCAAAGGTCTAATAGGTCATATATTCTTACTTTTCGTGAACTTTTCTGTTTTAGTAGGCATAATTGGAGGCCTTCAGCTATTCTTTGATACAATGAATCCAATGCCACTCTTGAACTCACTTCTACTTGGATATATGCTAGTACACACATGTTTAATGTTATCAGTACAACTTGGTATTCAGGTTCTGGAAATAATCAAAATCCGATTTCCAACCATATTGATCTGGTACTACTTCAAGTTCGACGACAATGAGTCTATTCCGATACCTCTGCTAGATCCTACCAAAACTAAACTGGCTATCTTGGTACTTCTTCTAGTGATCAGCGGGGGACCTGTTTTATTCCCTATCTTCGCTATCTATGGTTTTCTTTTCATTTGGGGATATTTAGCCCTCATTGCAGTAGATCCATCAACACTAATACGGCTT
>JAOUFI010000033.1 GCA_029858305.1 Candidatus Thorarchaeota archaeon | reverse complement strand
TTCATCAGATATGTGGGGCGTAACAGCCTCGAGAATCTTCTTATTGAACTCTGGCGTATGTTGAGCCTTTAGTGTTAGATATAGGTAGGGCAATACTGAGCATCGACGTCTCCAGAAGTTATCAGAATTGCGCCAGGATTTGAGAGTCACTTCAACTTTAGGATCGCGTAGAATAAGGGATCCGATCGTAGGAGAACAGAGAGGGTCCGTTATTCCCCAAGTATCTGCATCATCTATCCAGTTATCAGCGATATCCATAGCTGTATCAACATTGCCCTTTTTGGCATACTCCTTCAAGATATCAATAGCCGCTACTCTGGTTTCGAATGTCTCGATACCCCATAACGCTGTCATTAGACTAGGAAAATCATCAATGTTGAGACTGCGTATATGAGATTTGACGATACTATGTATGTCAGGGAGTTCCACTCCAATGAATCCTAAGGATGAAGTTTTTAGGTACTCAGCTATTTTCTCTTTCCGCTCAGGATTACTGCTTGCTTCTAATGCGTGATGTATGGCTCTACTTAGCATATCCGACATAATTTCTATTTTAGCAAAATTACATTTAACGATGATGAGCTAAAGAATGCCACTCCATAACCATGGTCGATTGCAAAAACTGTGCATCTTTGTGATAATGATTGGCACGAATTGGGTCGTTGTGATTTCGTTACATGTCGATATATGACATAGATGAATAGAATGATGTTTCATCTCCATCATCAATTGATAACTTGCGATAGTCTGTTCACCAAACAAAAAGTGGACAACTAGCATTGAATAAAGTAGGTTTTTATGAAACTACAAAATATGAACGAAAGCGTGCAAATTTCTTCGATTGATGTTTCGATAGAAACATGAATACACAACTTGTGCTTGATTGAAAATTGACTAAGATTATTACTTTTGGTGTACTATATTTACTTGAACATTGAATCTTCAATGAAATCGCACACATGAATACACTTACGCATTCGATAAAAAACAACAGCATGCAACGCAGGGATAGTCCAAGCTTCACAGACTCAAGATAGAAAATCCGAAACCAGTCAATGATTCGGATCTTAAAGGTTGAGAATATCAACAGGGGTGATGTCAAATGAAAAGGAAAATCCCATACGAAGCATGGAGCAGAGAATGCGCTAAATTTTCAAACTTACAGAAAGCAATACCCAGCAAACATGTCGTTTCTTTTCAGGATTTTTCCAAGCATCACAATCAAATGGGAGGAGGTGGTGAAGAAGATGACTGAGACAATTAGCGGACGCAAGCACGCACTCAATGTCTTACTACCAAGGAAAATCAGAACTCACTCAGATAGCGAGCTTAAGCTAATGCTGGTGACTCTGAAGAATGCAGTCGTTGCTAGCTCGGTACATATTTCAAGAATCGAAAAGGAGCTAGAAGAAAGGGGGACTGATCCTAGAATCCTGAGCAGTCCAATACAGGATTGAATGAGTGAACTTGATGAGAATAATAGCAATGCAGGATGAGAGCACACAGATTCTGTCTATCACGCTGCTTTGAAGGCGCGAACAGCTCTATTGAATATTAACAATTCTGGCTAACCTGCATTGACTTTAATGTGGTGTTGAGTGTGCTACACATGTTTTTTCAGATCTTATTGTATCAGGAGATATTCAGTATCTATAGTTGTACTATATGTAGACTGGAATTGATATATAAAAGATGAGAGCGTCTCCCTGACAGTTTGAGAATACGAGGATTCTACTTGAGGTAAAACGTATAAATCATATCTAATATCAGAAAACATCGCGTTTGGGAAGTTGAATCCAGTGAGTGTTGAGCTTCCAGAAATTCAGATTCTTGCTGAACAAATGACTCAAATTCTCCTCGACAAGAAAATCAAATCATACGACCTTCAAGATTTCGAGAAACTTCAGAGAGTCGGATTCATCAATAAGAACCGTGATGATTATGATAGGTTAGTTGGCTGTACTATCAAATCAATCAATTACAGAGGCAATGTGATTCATATCAAGATGAACAAGAAGATGAATCTTGTTTTGTGTCCAGACTATGGAGCTGAAATTCTTTATCATAAAGACAGAGATTCTCTACCTAAGAAGCATCACCTAAAGATTGAATTCAGTGATGATACTTTCTTTACTATTAGACAGACAGGTATGGGATGCATCCTTGCAGCTTCCGATAGCGGGGTCAAAGACCTCTATGTCATAAAGCGAGATTTTTCAGATACACCCTCACCAGTTGGAGAGCATGAGTTTACATTCGAAAGATTTTGCGAGCTATTGGATGCAAAGAAACAGAATATCAAAGCTGCTATTGTTGGTAGGACAGCAATAGTAGTTGGTTTGAGTAATGCTGCATTTCAAGAGATAATCTATAAAGCAAGAATTCATCCAAAGAGAAACACATCATCCTTAGATGATGATGAGAAACATGATTTGTACGATGCAATGAAGCAGATTCTAAATGCACGTATCTGCTCAGGGGGAAAAGATAGTTGGAAGAACCTTTTTGGAGAACAAGGACGATACACTCCTGTAATGGGTTCTAATATGAAAGAAAAGGACTGTCCTGAATGTGGGGCGAGAATCGAGATGATAACCCATGGTGGAGGTCAGGTCTATTTCTGCCCTCGTTGTCAGAAGTAGAGCATATATAATTGAGATAACCAAAAGAAGAGATCCTAGCATAGAACAATAATAATGAAATAGTCATTCGTAACCTTCGGAGCTGCCAAAGATGGTCGATTTGTCCATAGGGTCTTTGACCCTTGTAGATGTGGGGATGGCAGTGGCAACTGGAATGATTGTTTCAGTGGTGCTGACATCTGCATACTACTTAGCATGCTCAGGAAGGCCAAAATGGAAGGCAAGAAAACTAGTCCATACTTCCATGGGAAGCGTAGTTGGTCTCACACTTGTTGGATATTCAAATCTGAGTGGTCCAGCTTTCGCTGCAGGAATATTTGTTTTCATCCTCTTCTATTCTTGGGCTCATAAAAGCGAGTTGATTTGGGATCTGCTTCTCGCAGGTAGTCGAGATGAAGACACCCGAACTAAAACATTCATGGCGGGATTTATGGGAATGATATCGTTCGGTACTGTTTTCCTCCTCTTCTTTTCGAGACCCGAAATCTTCGTTGCCGCCATACTTGCTGTTGCATGGGGCGATGCAGCTGGTGAGATAATTGGGAGACCATATGGAGGAAAAATTATCAAACGAAAATATAGGAATAAGTCATTGGAAGGAAGTATTGCGGTATTCGTCTTCACGGTTCTAGCAATCTTTGCTTCGTTACTAGTCTATTCTCCGGATACAAGTATTCTTAGAATTTTACCTCAAATTTTCATTGTTGCTGCATTTGCAACGACTGCTGAGGTGTTAAGTATTGGATGGACAGATAATTTCTTCATTCCAATGGTGACAGCTGTAGCCATGTGGTGGTTCATCTTTCCAGGAATTATTCTTTTCCCCATGTAGAAAATGTTGTACAATCTAGCCCCAATCACTAATGCGTTCAATGCCGGATTCACCCAGTTCGCAAACAAGTTTGAGTTCAGCTAGTATTCCAGACCACCCAATATCATAGCCTATAGTTGCAGCAGGGGATTTGAAACTGTGATGATGAAGCGTGACCAAAGTGTGTTCATTCACTTCCTCAAAGCGAACATTCACAATGGTTTCAGGCTCATCACCATGTACCCAAGAGAATTCTAATTCTTTGTCAGGAATCATTTTCTTAAAGACAACAGGTCCTTTACCTTCTGCCCACCAAGTGTAGATTCCAGCGTATTGTCGATCAACCTTTGGTTCTTCAGCGCGTATGAAATGCTTCAGCTTTTCAGGATTGGTCCAAACATCAAATGGCAATGAGGGAGGAGTCTTGCAGATTACGCTAAGGCGCACATCTATTGGGTCATAACGTGTAATACGAAGTGGATGATAGTCGGTATAGACAAATCTCAAAGCCGGAGTACCTAATTCGACTGCACTCTTGAAATTGGCTAGCAATAGATTCCAGTGCTCTGGAAGGTGATATGCTCTCGCTGACACAGGAACAGCTCCATGGTTAACCTGTATCATAGTCCCAGGACCGATGGGATTGAATCGGATTACGAGAAGGGTATCAACTCCCATAATCCTCCAACTCAAAAGCAAGACCTTCTTTTGTTTAATTTCCTTAATCTCCCATTGATTAGCTATCTCGGGAGTTGTAGGAGCGTTGGGTCCAAGGAATCTGATTGCACCTCCAACACGAACATCAGCACTAATCTCATTACCCAACCAAAGTAGCATCATGATTGGGTCTAGAAAATCAGCCCAAACCTCATCTAGAGGCTTTGAGATGCGAATCTGCAGGTGAATCACTGGAAGTACATCTTCCTTTGGTTCCGCCATGACCTCCACCTTATTGGGATTTCACTTATCACTCTACCCTTATCTTTGTGATGGTAGATAACTATCGTTATCACTTCAATGTTTTAAAGTATGTGTGTATGCAGGCATTGCACTCCGACCAATCGTAAGCAAATGGTTGCATTTTTTAGGGAAGTATGAACTTCCTACACTCTTGAGTGTCTTAGAAGGTATTTATGAGAATAATAATATCTTACAACTTATATCGCAGAGATTGAAATAACTCAATTGAGGCTTGAGGTGGAGAGGAAATGAAGATACGGGTCCTAGTTGTAGATGATGATGAGGACCTCCTATTTCTTGCTAGTAAGTTTCTTGAGAAAGAAGATGAAAGATTCGAATTAATCGGAGTAAATACTGATCAGGAAGCCCTCCAAAAACTCGAGGAAGAGAAATTTGACGCAATTGTTTGCGATCATTATCTCGGACCTCATAGTAGGACAGGACTCGATCTTCTTGAATGGGTTCGTGAGGCAAATCCACACATTCCTTTCATCATTCTCACAGGTAGGAGTCAAGAGGCGGTTGCAATACGCGCACTCAATCTAGGAGCAGATTACTATCTTAAGAAAGGAGACGATGAAGTTCGAGAACTCTTCAGCCAGATTGCTGTTCGAATTATATCTGAGGTAGAGCAGAGAAGGTCAGAAGAGGCTCTTGAAGCAGCATATGCGGATCTTGAAAATCGGGTGGCAGAACGCACAGCAGAGCTTGAGGAGATGAACCAACGTCTTCTTCATGAGATTAACGAACGTCGAAAAGTCGAGCACTCGCTAATACTACAGCAAGAACTTGGCAACACTCTCTGCAAGGCAACAAATCTTACCGATGCTCTAGATGGTATTCTAAAGACGGTCGTGCAACTAGAAGGAATTGATAGCGGAGGGATATACTTGATAGATGGTCGAACTGGTAAATTTGATGTTTCCTCGAGTCAGGGTCTTTCATCTCATTTTCTCTATAATTTCTATAAGGAAACTGGTGAAACATCTATCGATAAACCTGTATACCTAACGATGAGGGATATTCAAAATTCGAAAACAATAGAAGAGCAATACAAGAATCTCACAGCAGTCGCTTTCCTTCCAGTTACATCTGAGGATCGGACAGTAGCGATTCTTAGCTTGGCTTCACACACGCACGATGAGATACCTGAGAGGAATAGACGTACTCTGGAGGCGATTTCAATCCAGATTGCAGCGTATATGACAAGAATCAATGCTGAAAATTCTATCCTCGATTCAAAGGCAGGATTGACTTTAGTTTCAGAATTATCTGATGATCTCTTTCTTATCATCGGTTCTGATCATAAAATAGTCTATGCGAACAAGAAGACCCTCGACCGATTGAATGTATCAATGGATGTTTTATTGAAAAAGACAATTCAGGATATCTACAGAGGGGTAGATATAGAGAAAATAAAAACAGACATTGAAAACGCAAATGAGGGCAGTATTGTAAGAAGTGATATTTCAATCGCAGTCAATAATGAGATAAAAATCAATGCTACCGCAAAGATTAGGAAAGGAAAGTATGAAGGTCGAGATGCATTCTTTATCTTAGCTCGTGAGGTCGATTCCCAATAATCATATATAGCTAGGTGGAATTGGAAAAAATGGATGCAGGATTACTAAGTTACGCCATGCTATAGAAAATAGGATGTTGAAGAAATATGGGTGAATCCAATGGTTTGATCAAGATACCCATGATAAGACTATTCGAGAAAGTTGCCAAGTGGATTGGACTATCACCAAATGCAGGTCCTGTTCTTGCAGCATTTTTCCTTGAGCAGTACAATTCAGGAGAAAAACTCAGTTCAGATGATATTTGCCGCGTAACCGGCTATTCTCGGGCTAATGCGGGATTGATTGTATCTCAACTTGAAGCACTGGGAGTTATTGATGGCCAAAGAGACTACGATCAGACTGGCCGAGGGCGAAAGCGTGTCTTATACACAATCAATGGAAGCTTTGCAGATATCTTCCAGCTAGGAGTCATTGGAATTCAAGACAGATTGAATGGCATGATTAGAGATCTCGATGCCATAGAGAACCTTGATACATCTTTCAAAAACTCGTTTGGACAGCTGCTTAAAGAAATACGAAAAACAGTAGAAAATCGAAGTGATGAATTACAGACAGCAATCACAGAGTAGTAGTTTTTCTACAATCGCCTATATACTGGTGTAGACACAGTCAGCACTGTTGTCAATCTTGATTCATTTGCTTTGTTTTATATATACAGCTAGAGTTCTTCTGAGAGCTGTGGGAGTTTTGCTTATTGTTTGATTGTTTTCAATGATAATTGAATTTCTCTCCACCTGAAGAACTGATATGGATATACAACACATAAGGAGAAAAAGAATTGAGGATAGTGTTTCTCGTCTTAACCACCGAGAGGCCGCTTCGATATGGTGAACGAAAGCAAAACTAGAGATAGTATAGATTTCGAGTCTCTCGAAGAGTTACTGAGTCATCGAGTATTATTGGAATCTCTGAGTGAAGGATTTGGCGTTGTGGATGAGAAGAATGAATTTTCCTATGTCAATAGAAGATTTGGAGAGCTGCTAGAATATGCAACCAATGAAATGATTGGTTATCCAATATCTAATTTTCTCGATCACGCCAACATCAGAATTCAGAAAGAGCATATTGCTAAGCGTGCACAAGGACTATCATCAAAATATGAGTTACAATGGGTTGCCAAATCAGGGCGCAGCATTTCCACTCTTATATCAGGAGTTCCCATTATCGATAAAGAAGGCAACTTTAGAGGCTCGTTCGCAATCATAACTGATGTTTCAGACCATCGGGCGGTTGAGAATAAATACCAACTACTTGCAGAGCAATCACTTCAGGGATTGACGATTATGCAGAATGAAAAATATGCGTATGTCAATCCAGCATTTGGTCGAATCGTTGGCTACTCTCCTGAAGAAATAATCGCAATGCCTTCAAAAGTGGCGTGGGATTTAGTATATCCAGAAGATAAGAAATTCCTTCGTAAAATAGCAGAAGATAGAGAAGCGGGAAAACCAATCCCAATGCCCTACGAATATCGTTTCATACGTAGAGATGGAAGTACAAGATGGGTGCAAGCATTCTCAGGAAGTATCGAATATGAAGGGGCTCCGGCTATTCAGGTCCTTTTTATAGATATCACTGATGTGAAAGAATTTGAGGAAAATCTGAGAGCCTCTGAATTGAAATATCGTAATCTTGCCGAACAGTCTCCTCAAGCAATTACAATTATGACACAGGAGAATTTTCTCTACTACAATCCAGCCTTCAAGAATCTTGTCGGATATGATGACGATGAACTTGCTAAAATGACAGCTGAAGATGTGTGGGACTTGGTACATCCGGATGATAGAGAAGATTTAACAAAACGAATGCGCGACAAAATTGCTGGTAGAGCAGTCGCGCCGAGATATGAGTATAGATATGTTAGAAAGAATGGAGAGATTCGGTGGGTAGAAAGCTTTTCGAGTCAAGTGGAATATGACGGAGTCCCAGCCATTCAAACAGTTACAGTCGACATCAGTGGTCGACGACAATCTGAGAGAGAATTAAGATCGGCTAAGGACAGAGCACTTTTGTATCTCGATCTGATGGGTCATGATTTAGCACAGCAATTACAGGTCATACTTAACAGTGCAGCACTCATGATGAATGCAATAGAAGATAGTGTAAAGAACTCATTTTACAAAGTGATATGCGATGCAATCAAACGCTGTTCAAGGATAATCCAAGAGGCAAACTCAACTGAACAACTCCTATCTGTGCCACTGTCAGAGAGGTCTCTAACGCAAGCCGTGACAACATGCATAGAGGCTATGTCGCACGCAGAGAACATCACATTCGAGACTTTCATCATGGGGAGTGATGCAAGAATTAATGCAGATGAGTATCTTGAGCTCCTTGTCTCGAACATTCTCATGAATTCAATTGAACATAACGTCAAAGAGCGGAAAAAGGTCTGGATACGTCTCGAGAGAGCAGGATTAGATTATCTTCTATCAATCAGTGACGATGGTCCCGGTATTCCTGATTCAACAAAAGCAGGTCTGTTCAACATGTCACGAAGATTTGGGGGTTTAGGTCTCCACACAGTCAACCATCTTGTTGAGAAATACGGCGGACGAATTGAGCTACATGATCGGGTTCCTGGGCAATATTCACAGGGACTTGAAGTTAAGATTTGGCTACCAATATACATTGATCAAACCAAAAATCAAGAGTCATAAAGGTACCTCCAATGTTCGACAAATGAAAATATCCAACAGCAACTGGATTCTTGGGTTTTAATACTACTATTCAATAACCTCAATATCAGCATCGGATGTTGCTCCGATTCCGATTTCAACTGCGCGTTTTATTTGTGGGATTTCCCAGACATCCATTTGCAATTTATTATCAGCGTTGCAGCACTGAATTGCTCGTACGCCTTCGACGTCGATTGCAACCATGTCACCACTTGCGAGTATCATATTGGGAGATGAGCAGATTCCGGATGATGGACCACCTGTAATGAAACAAGTTCTCGCATCCATCACAATCAAGTCTGGATTGAAATAAGAGGCTAAATCGGCTATCTTTGGTTCTAGGTTTTGAAGATGCAATTTAATTCGTTCCGAATGTTTCAGCCATCCTACAAACAACTTCATACTACCTGTATATCGTGCCAAGAAATGAGTCTTGAGACAGGGAGCGAGGACAGTCTTTCCGCGTTCAAGAAGTGGTTTTCCAATTGAAGCCTTCTTCATGAATTTTCCCCTTGGAATATCGACCTTGACCCAATCGTGTTCATCAAGGAAAATCAATTCAGCATCTAGTTCTTCTGCGACAGATGTAAGTCCGATTGTATTAGCTACTTTTCTCGTTGATACTCTCATCGTGGAACTATCAATAATCTTGAGTTTTCCAGCACCTGCATTAAGAATTATTTCGCCAAGAGCCCTGATAAATTGAGGATCGCTCGAAGCAGGATAGGGGTCAGCTGTATTCAGATTTGGCTTGATGGTTACAGTGTCATTGGGCGCTATAATCTTTTCAAATCCACCGATTAGGTTTACTGATTGATTGATAGCGTTTTTCAAATTATCACTGACACGAACCTTGCTAACAAGATATCTTCCAAGATTTGTGTATGGGGTTTGACTCATCATTGTTCAGAACTGAAGCCTACATCCGGTATGAAATAGCTTGCTGTATAGTAATATATCTTTCAGATAAGCCGTAATATCAATAAGGGTGCCAGATAATCCAGATACCAACTCACCATCTCCCAATCAAGGCTCTAAGATGATAGGTTCAATTCTTTGATTTCTTCGGGATTAAGAACCCAACGCGGTCACGATAATCAAGATAGGGTTGGCCATATCGGATGATCAAATCTCGTTCTTCTGCAATGCACATTACATAGAATATCGGAATCCAGATGAATGAAAAGAGAATAAGAAAAGGGGAGTTTAGGAATAGTGCAATAGAGAACCATAACACGGATTCTCCTATCGCTTGGGGATGACGTACCTTCTCGTATATTCCTGTGTAGAGACCGTGCTCTTTCTTGGGCTCAAGAGTCTCCTCACCTGCATCCTTTACTCCTATAATCATAATATAGAGGCTGGGAAATAAAATGGCGAGTGCTATAACAGCTGAAATCCACCATTCCCAAGGAAATGTCCGCAGGAGTCCAATTGGGAGAGGGTAGAAGAAATAAACTACATAATTAACAACAGTAATCCCCTCAAATACACCAGCAATTATTCGATAGGTCTTGCATTTTGAGAAGGCAATCTCACCTATTTTCCCTTCTAGCTGCGCAGGACTTACGCTCCGGATATAGAAAGCAAGGAATAAGATTGAGGATATGATTAAAATAACAAAGTTAAGCCATTCAATCACTGACACCACTGATTATGCTTGGCACACAGGCAATATAAGCAAGAAGGGTCTAGGGATTGTCTGATCTGTAAAACATGCAATTTCATGAAAATGGATATTTACCGCTGTCGTGAAGTTAATATTCTCTTAAATATTGTTAATAGCATGTTTCAAGAGCTAGAAAAGAAATTGGTGGAAGTTGTTGAGCAAGTTATTCCCTGTGTTGTGAGTGTTTCAACCACAAGACTAGCAAGAACACAACTTTCGAGTATCGTTCCTGTTCAAGGTCAGGGTTCTGGTGTGATTCTTTCAGACACTGGTTTCATTGTGAGTAATGCTCATGTAGTTGAGGGAGCAAGAGATGTAGAAGTAACTCTTCATGATGGGCGTACATTCAAAGCGGTTGTTGTTGGAGAGTCAAAGACAAGAGACCTTGCAATCCTGAAAATCGAGGCGACAGGACTTGTTCCAATAGATATGGGTAATTCAAGCAAATTGAAAGTTGGGCAGTTTGCTATTGCAATTGGTAATCCTCTGGGACTAGGCTCATCCGTGACATTTGGGATGGTAAGTGCAGTGGATAGAACTATTCAAAGCGAGAGATCATTTCTAGAAGGACTCATTCAGACATCAGCCCAAATCAATCCGGGGAATAGTGGAGGAGCTCTCGTCGATTCAGAAGGAAAACTCATAGGAGTTCCCACTGCAATGATTCCTTGGAGCCAAGGGATAGGATTCGCTATTGCAGTTGATGCTCTCAAAGGTGTCTTCGATGAACTTATCGAAACTGGTACTGTTCGAACACCTTGGATGGGAATTGTCGGTGTAACGCTGAATAGAGGAATTTCATCACATTATGGTCTTGCTGTTGATAGAGGCGCTTTGATACTCGAGGTACCAAGAGGACCTTCACAGCTTGCACATTTGCAGGCCGGAGATGTCATAGTAGCTATTGACAAGGACGAAATAAGTGGAATGGAAGACCTGAGAAAGAAAGTGATGCGGGGCAAAGTTGGTCAGAAACTGCTTATCAGATTCTTTCGAAACCGAGAAGTACTTGAGACATATGTTGGACTTGTTGCAGCTCCACAGTAAATCAGAATCCCAATACTACAAGAACGATTCCGGATAATGTGGCGATTATTCCTACTACAGCAATGGGAGTTAATCGCTCTTTCAAGAATAAGATCGAAACTGGAATCGCGAATAAGGGAGCAGTTGCAGAGATTACAGACATGATTGCTGCACCTATAGAGGCGACTGCTGCAACATAAAGAAGAGAACCCACTGCCATCCCGAAGAATCCTGCTATTATCACTCGTATAGTAGCGTGGCTGGTCGGTCTTGCTTTCCCCTGATAACGCGCAACTGCAAATACAGGAACGAATGCGATGCTGCCAAAAAGAACACGGACGAAGCTGCCACTGATTGGGTCAACTCCTTCAATACCCACTTGAAGCATGGTCGTCCCGACTGCATAAAGAATTGCTGTCAACAATGCACCGCCAATTCCCCATAAATCAAGCCTACGTGGAGTGTCAGTATCTTTCTGATTCCGATTCTGCTCATTCGAAATTAGAATCACACCAACTACAGCAACAACAGCCCCAGCAAGTCTTGAGAGTACAGGTGGCTCATTTAGAAAGACAACCGTCAGGAAATATGTCATGATAGGAAACGACATTGCGATTGGAAATGCGTATGACACACCTATTCGCTCTTGACTCCAGAGATAGATGGTATCGCCTACCACTGCACCCAGTGTCACTGATGTACCTAGAATAGCAATAACAGAGAGTGGAAGAAATATAGAATCGAAACCAGGAAGGATAAGAACCATGACAGCCATGAAAGGCAGAGCTACCCACATCTTGATGGAGCTTACGGCAACTGGACCAATCTCATCAGCCTGGGATCGATAAACTACAACAGAGAGTCCGTAGAGTGCAGATCCAAGAAGACCAATCAAGCTTCCAATGAGAAGTTCAGGCGTTACTTGCATGAAATCTTGAAAATTAATGCACCCTAAGACAGTATCGGAATGGCAGATATTCAGGAGAGTTTTTTTCCTTTAATTAGCATTGAGCATATGCATTAACAGGGCTCCAAAATCATAAACAAATAACATTATAGCTGCTATCATACAAATTCAATAAACACAGAAACACCATTTCATGTGTGTGGTAAAATTCATATACTAACTCAATATCCCCGAGAGATAGGTGTTTACGCATGCTCACAATACTTATACGGGACTGAAACCCGAGGCGAACTTTTCTCACTCGGGTTCGATAAGACCTGAGTGAATATACTGGGCTTTACGAACACCAACATTCTCACCCTCTTTTTGGGGGAGGTAATAATATTGAACAAAATTGCTGTAGAGATACAAGACCTTTCAAAGACCTTCATTAGTGTAAAAAAGAAGGCGGTCATCATCCCAGTTGAGAAAACAAGAGTCGACGCATTGAAGTCGATTACACTGGATATACCGAAAGGTCAGATCTATGGCCTTTTGGGCCCCAACGGGGCAGGCAAGACAACGTTGATCAAATGCCTGGCAACTCTTGTTCTCCCAACCTCTGGAACTGCTAGAGTTCACGGGTATGACGTCCTAAAGGAATCCACTTATGCCAGAGCATCGATGGGCGTATGTCAAGGAAATGAACGAAGCATCTACTGGAAGCTTACTGCGCGAGAGAACATCATCTTCTTTGCCAAGCTCTATCGAATGCCACAGAACGAGGCAAAGGAGCGCGCAGACGAGCTTCTAGGGCAGATGGGACTTCTTGAGAAAGCGGACATCAAAACGGAGGAACTTAGTCACGGAATGCGAATGAAGATCGTGTTCGCTAGAGCGTTGATTCATGATCCCCCAGTTTTGCTACTAGATGAACCCACTCAGGGACTAGATCCAACCTTTGCAACAGACCTTCGGCAGTACATTCGTAACTCTCTGAAAAGCAAGACAATACTGCTCACAACACATTACATGCATGAGGCAGACCTGCTCTGTGATAAAATCGCATTAATTAATGAAGGAGAGATCAAGAGCTTCGGGTCTCCACAAGAATTGAAAGAAGACGTGCGAGATTATGACAGCATTCATATCAAGACCAAAGGTGACCCAGACCTTGGGTTAATCAGAGAGATCGATGGAGTGATGTCAGCAAATTCAACAACACGAAATGGATACTCAGAGTTGGTGGTAACTGCTAAGGATGGATATGACTTGGCTCATCATGTCTTGAATCTTATCCATCAAGACCAGAGCGCACGCGTTGAGCATTTTGAGATCAAGGAACCCTCACTAGATGATGTCTTTCTGAAACTAACAGGACGGAGGATTGAGGATTGATGCAGACTCGTGAAAGTCTTCGATCTGCTGACGAAGAACGTGAAGAGTTGGAAAATGGGTATCTGACTGATTTCCAGCCACGTATGATGGACTGGAATGCATCACGAATTTTCGCAGTTAAGAATATCAGGATAGCAATTCGATATCCGACCAATGTACTCATCTGGGGTCTCTTGCCAATCTTATGGTTAGCTCCATACCTGTTGATGATGACTGCAGTTGCAGGGCCAGGCACAAGTGAATATTTCAGTGAGGTTTCGGGATTCAGCGACTTCCTCCAGTTCGCTGTGATTGGTTGGTTCATCTTCAAATATATTGATGCCAGCATCTGGTCGATCGGGAACAACTTTCGCTGGGAGCAGTTCTCTGGAACACTAGAACCGCTGTTTGTGACACCAGTTCCAAGAATTAGCATCCTCCTCGGTGCTGCATTCTCAGATACTGTACAGACCACAATATCAGCTTTCATCCTATTGTTCACCGCTATGGCACTCTTCGGTGTGTCCTACACCCTAGTGGCAGTTGGACCGATTATTGTGATTATGCTTCTGATGATAATCGCATTCTATGGATTCGGGTTCATGCTTGCAGGTATGATACTTGTATTCAAAGATCCAAGTGTTCTGACCGAACTCATCAACAACGCTGTGTTCACGGTCTCGCCGATAACCTACCCATTACAGGTCCTTCCAGCTCCGGCAAGATTCGCAGCATACTTGATTCCTTCAACCATAGCAATAGTCGTCATAAGAGATCTTGCCATCATAGGGACATATGACCTATTTCTGTTCCTTCAGTCTATTGCCCTGATGTGTGGGATTCTCATATTCTTCTGGGCTGTTGGAATTGGAGTCTTTAATTACGGAGAGAAGTGGACAAAAGAGAGGGGTAGCATGGGAGGGTTCTAGATGACACAGACAGAGAGTTCAAGCCTACATGAGAAGATGATGAAACGTGGTGGTCTACGCGCTGAACTCAGAGCTGCCAACGCTCTCTCAATCAAGCAGTGGAGAGTAGAATTCTCCTACCCCCTCAGTGTCCTCTATTTCATCGTAATGCCTTTCCTATGGTTCTTGCCCATGCTTCTCGCAGGTACGGCTGTCGCAGGTAGTCCAACATCCTCAGTATTTGGAACATATACAGGCACCACTGATTGGGTGACCTACATCGCTATAGGCAGCGCATTCTCAGGATTGGCTATGAGCCTCTTCTGGGGTACAGGCATGGCATTCAGAAGGGAACAAAATGTCGGTACTCTTGAAACCCTGATGACCACACCAATCAGAAGGGATACGATAGTCTGGGGAACCATGCTTCATAACGTACAGCATGGTGGTCTTGGGGTGATTCTCCAGCTCATCTTTTCAGTCCTTTTCTTCGGAGCCACGTTGAACCTGTGGGGTGTATTTCCAGCACTAGGAATAGTCGTACTTGCAGTAATCGGCATGCAAGGAATAGTGTTTGCACTAACCTGCATAGTGCTTCTAGCAAAACAGGGCTGGATGATCATTGAGGTGGTATCGGAAGTATTCCTCATTATAGCGCCAATATCCTATCCTATCGTTGTTCTTCCGCCAATATTGCAGTACGTATCATTAGCATCTCCCTTGACCTGGAGTGTAGATGCGTTCAGGTCTTTCTTGATGTATGGATTCTTGGCTCCAGGAATTATTCAAGCTGTAGCTGCATTATTGATAATAGACATATTGTTCATCGTTGTAGGCAGTCTCCTGTTCAAATATACAGAGCGATATGTGAGAGCTCAGGGTGCACTCTCGCAATTCTAATATAGTCGAGTGGCTATGGTTCGAAATTGATTAAGCTGAATCAAAAGGCAATCAAGTACGTTCCGTTTTGCATATTCAACAAGCTATTCAAAATGAAATATTTCTTGTGAATAAGTATCAATAATTTCTCCAAAACAATACTTCTATTACAGTATGTAACCAAATGGCGGTAGTCAGATGTAGCCACATCGTCATCCAGTAACTTTCCACATCATCTTGTTTAACGCGACTTTAATTATATTTGATGTATAATAATAATTGTAGAAAATCTCTACAAACAGAACGCATGCTAAACTAAAAATGGTGAATTCATTGAGTCACAAAAGCAACAATTCCAGGATACATAATTTTAGTGTTATATTACCACACAGAGGCGTTAAAGATTCGGATAGCGATCTCAGATTGAGTCTTGTGTCACTCAAAAACTCACAGGCTGCAATTGCAGTCCACATCGCCCGAATCGAAAAAGAACTAGCTGATAGAGGAGTATCAAGATATATCATACATCCAGATAGAGAGCTTGCATAAGGGCGTACCCTACTAAACATGGGATTAGAATGAAGTGACTCGCTAAATGTACCTTTTATCAAAGATAATAACGCAGCTAAAAAACGAAAACCAAGGCGTCTTATCTCATCAGTGAGATAGAGCCTTGGATTACTTGATGAGAATAATTGATTGAACGATCTAGAAGATAGACTGAGTTTCTACCTTTTTGCGCCAGAAGACGCCCCATGCAAGCAGTATAATTGATGCAACAATTGCACCTACTCCAATAAACACAGCAAGAAAGACGCTGACGTCTTGGAGGGATGCCGCAGTGAATACGAAAGCTATACCACCATAGACGAGAGCAATGAAGCCTATCACAACGCCTACTGTCGATATAATGATAAAGCGAGTAGCATACCACTCGATACGATCATAGACTTTCTGTGTTACTCCTTCCCAAGTGACCGTCTTTGGTTTCTTGATCTTCTGTACCTTCTCTTGCTTGAGTTTTGGTTTCGCGACTTCCTCTGGAACTGAACTTGCTTCTGTGATCTTTACATCCTTCTCTGAATGTCTCATGGTCTCATACTCCCTTCAATTGATACGATACCTTCAAACCTCTTTCGAAGTCTCTTCCCTTCAGATCGCATCCAAAAGAGACCCCAGACTCCAATGAACGCGCCTATCAACATGAATGCAATACCTAGGAAAAATCCTCCAAATACTAGGAAAGCACCATGAAGCATTCCATAGATGAGAAAATCCAGAATTGCATAGACTGATGAAATCGCGCCAATTGCAATTATCACAACACTGACAATGATGTATCTGGATGCGATGGAAAGAATATCAGCACTCGTCTCCATCTCAATATCACGTGATGACAACTTACTTCTCCTCACAACCTTTCATTCTTGGCATGCGTACACAAATGCATACTATTGTATACGGTTATTTATGCATCGCCTAATTAACTCTTGGGAAAGTACACAATTTGATTTGGTATTCAATCTAGGATGGATTAATCACGTCATACTTTCTGCAGCTTTGAAGCACTTTTGAAGGATATAATAGCCATGTGCCAAGGTCTGTTTAAAATATGAAGAACTAGTAAATCCGGATAGGAAAAGATTCCATCCAGCTGTATAATAATCACGGTAATGGTCTGCGATCCATAGAGACAGACCAAAAGAACAATTAAGGACCGTATCACCGGATGGAAAAGCTATCAATCTAGCGTAGGCTCTATTATTCAGTGTGTGATGCATTCAATGACAACGACGCCATTCTCCTCTGAACAGAATCAATTCCTATTGCCCGGACCATATAGAGTTGTAGCTGCAACGAGTTTTGGGATTTTTCTAAGTGCATTAGATGCCTCTATTGTCAATGTTTCACTTGTTACGATGATGGTAAGTTTTGGTGTTACGATCGATGCTATACAGTGGGTTGTAGTGGCTTATCTCCTAATCTTAACATCCACTATGCCGCTTATGGGAAAATTCGGAGACCGATACGGGAAGAAGAGGATCTTCCAACTGGGCATGTTAGTATTCATCGCAGGCTCCTTTGGTTGTGCAATTTCCATAGGTCTTGAGATGCTTGTTGCTGCTCGTGTATTCCAAGCATTAGGCTCAGCCATGATATCAGCAAATGGGTTGGCATTGGTGACATATTTTACGACACCAAAGAACAGAGGAAGAGCAATAGGTCTTAATTCTGTGGTACTTGCTGCAGCACTGGGAAGTGGACCAGTTCTAGGAGGAATTTTGACTCAATTATTCGGGTGGGAAAGCATTTTCTTGGTCAACCTCCCAATTGGCATCATTGGATTCTTTGCAGTGCAGTTCGCAATCCCAAAGACCGAGCTAGTCCATGAAACTAAGTTTGATACGATTGGCGCTGGGCTTTTCTTTAGCTTCTTGTTCCTAATCATCTATTACGTGACAGTAGCTAGAATGGCAGACACCTTCATGAGTTTGATATTCATTGGAGGAACACTTCTCACATTCATTGCATTTATTCTGAGAGAGCGTTCTTTCGACTCGCCTGTAATTACTATCGATGTGCTCACTGATAGGAAAATTTCAGTTAGCATCTTTTCTGCACTCTTAGCATACATGGCAATGGTACCAATATCGTTTCTTCTACCATTTTATCTTCAAGAAGCCCTCGGATTCAACCAAGTGATGACAGGAATCTTCCTAATCATTCAGCCACTTATGATATCAGTAACGGGACCAGTTGCAGGATTTGTGTCTGAGAGGGTGAATGCGGAAATTCAGACCACTGTAGGACTCATCGTTCAGTTGACTGGACTTCTGTTCCTAGCCATAAGCACACCAAATGTACTCTTAATGGGAGTTGGTGTAGCAATAATGGGAACAGGACTCTCTTTCTTCAGTGTAGCTAATGGCAACTTCATAATGACTTCAGCACCAAAGAAATACATGGGTGTAGTCAGTGCGCTCACGAATCTTGCGAGAACGACAGGCTTTTCGGTAGCAACAGCACTTGTCACAACTGTCTTTGGAGTGTTCTTCATCATATTCAATCCATGGGGAATCACATCAGGCGCAATATTCATCGAAAGCTATGGAAGAGCGTACCAATCAAGTGTCTTCATGTTCTCATTTCTGGCAATCATTGCAGCAATAATCTCATCGATGAGGGGATTAAACAGGGCTGAAGAAGACCGTGAGAACAATGTGTTCGTTGATGATGAATAGAGTTAGAGACCGAATTCGTCAGCAATGAATAGGACACGACGTCTGAAGTCTGGATGGTCGAGTATTAACATATTAACACCTACCTCCTGGTCGAATAGCATCTTGTTTGGCTGTGAACGTAACAACTTCAGCAAATCAGTTATTTCCTGAGAAGAGAGCCGACGATCGCCATCATGGTCTGCTTTCCTCCAATCAACAACTTTGCTTTCCTTTGTGGATGTCGATTTTGGGTTCATATCGCTTCGAGCCTTTAGGAGGGGTTCAATCGCAGGTTCAACAGCATCCTTAACCTGACCATCATTCAGCTTAACTCCATAGACCTCTCGCATATGTTTCAGCTTAGTTGACAGAAAGACCCATGGTGCAACGTCACGTGCATTTTGCTCGTCGATTCCATCCAACGGATACTGAGTTATCATTCGCAAGAGTTCAGCATTTGATATAGGTCCAGCTCTTTCTGGGTTAAGAGATTCCAACCAACGAATCTCATCAACAAGAACAGTGATAGCCTCTACTCTTTGACCCAAGCGAATCAGACCATTGATGGTGGCTTCATGACCAATTATGGAGGCTGCATGATAATCTGACATGAGTTCGGCAGCTCTTGATGCGCTCTGCATGAAATATCTGGAGAGTAGAGTAAGAAGTCTTGAGATGATAAAGAATGCCAAGAGGACAATTGCTCTAACTGCAGTAGAAAACAGATCTGCATTGACCAGAAGGGAATCTGCAATGGCCAAGATAAGTCGAATATAGATATACAGGTATATTATGTCAATGAAGAACGATGGCATTCTTGTGAGAATTGTCACAATTGAATCACGATTCTTTATGTGGCCTAACTCATGTGCAATGATTGCTTGCATCTCTTCCTCGTTCAAGACATCCAATGTGTTAGAATGAACCACAACTACAGCCCCCATCAGAGGAAGGCTGAAGGTGTATGCATTAGGTAGAGGTGATGCCATTAGGAAGATCTTCTTGACGGATACCTCGCTCTTCTTGGCTAATTCAAGAGTCCATTTAACTATGTCATCTCTACTGAATCTGCGTTTCCAAGGCGTTTCCTTATTGAATCTTGGATAGAGTTCAAGTAAATCAGGACTGCGAAGCATCTGTGCAGCTGATAGATACAACATTATGAGCTGCATGAGTACAATACCTACGAAGAGTCCTGTAGACACAAGAGTATTGGTTTGAGCAAAATTGATGCCCACGACAAATAGTGTTGTAGTGTCGAGATACAGAATAGATACAATGAATATCTGTATAAAATCCATTATTAAGAATGCATAGATAGCAGTCCACTTCGCACGAGCAACTTCCTCAATCATCTCTGGCACTCACTGTATAATTATCAATAAAAGCTGAGAGCCTAATCATTTGAAGTCTGCGGTAGACTCCAAAGTCTTTATCATTCGGTTAGTCAACCGTTGCCTTGGCGTCCATAATGAAGCATGGAAAAGATATTGCTGAGTACTGCATCCAGATCGGACAAGACCTTGGATGTAACTATGTTGAAGCTAGATATGTCAAGGACTTGACGCGGGGCTTGGCTTTCAGGAACGGTGAACCCGTATCTGGCGGCTTTTCACCTACAGAGGGAATTGGTGTGCGCGTTCTTGTTGATGGCAATATGGGATTCGCTACATTTGATAGACTTGAGAGGAACTTGGCAAAAGAATCCATAACGACCGCATATAGAATGGCTAAAAATGCCAAGAGAAAGGTTCCAATCGATCTTGGCGAACCAGTGGTCAATAGAGCAAAATGGAAAATGGCAGCAAAACAGCCTCTTAATGATGTTGACATAGACACAATGATGGAGTTCACGTCTGAGCTGAATAAACAGATGACAGGACTTGCATCGTATGTGGTGATGTTCAATCCTCGCGTTATTGACAAGTATATTGTGACAAATGAGGGGGCTCAGATTGAGGGGCAACAATCGTATATTTTGCTCTTTTCAGTTCTCACTGCGCAAGCTCAGGGTGGGTCCGAACAGAAATTCATGGATCTCACTCTTGCAGGGGGCTGGGAGCGCATCAAGGAGTCAAATCTTATTGAGAATGTAAAGATGGAGGTTGAGAATCTCAAGAGGGCAGCCGAAAAAGCCAAAAAAATTGATGAATTGATGAGTCAGCCTGTCGATATGATAGTAGGACCAGAGGTCGCAGGCATAATTGCTCATGAGAATGTAGGTCATCCGAGCGAGGGTGATCGAATAATGGGCAGAGAGGGAGCCCAGGCTGGTGAGAGCTTCTGGAGGGACCTCAAATTAGGCGAATCACGCGTTGGCTCTGAAGAGGTAAATGTTAGTGAGAATCCTACAATCGAGAAGACATCGGGATACTATCTCTATGACGATGAGGGTGTGAAGTCACGTAAACGTGAGCTGATAAAGAACGGAATCATAAATGAACCTCTTCTCAATAGAGAGTTTGGTACGAGGTTTGGCAAGGGCTCAAATGCAGCCGCACGAGCCTCAGCCTACAACAGGGAACCTATCATACGAATGGCCAACACATATTTCGAGCCTGGTAACTATTCATTCGAGGAATTAGTTGAGGATGTTAAACTCGGAGTCTTCATGAGAAGCTTTCAGGAATGGAACATCGATGATAGGCGTTACCAGTCCAAATATACTGGTTCTGAGGCATATCTCATCAAGAATGGAGAAGTTACCACGACCATGGTTAAACGACCTGTCATGGAGACAACAAGTGTTGGTCTTCTGAGCGCAGTAGATGCAGTATCGAAGAATCTAACATTCGACTTTCCAGGGACTTGTGGAAAGAGCGATCCATCACAAGGAGTTCCAGTGTATGCAGGAGGAGGAGAGATCAGATTCAGAGAAATAAGACTTGGAGGTGTCGGATGATGTCAGAGATGGATAAGCTGAAAGGGCTGATTGAACAAGCTATTGACTATGGTGAGAAGAAGTGCGATGCTATCATTGCTCGCGGCGTCAGCAATAAAGACTCTCAGATTCGATTTTCTCAGAATAGCATTGACATAAGCAAGAGATGGAATAGCCTGCAATTGCAGTTATTCGTCGTCGTCAAAGGTCAAAAAACCGGTTCCACGGACCGACCTGTTTCAACAATGAGTGATGTCAAGAAAGCAATTGATGATGTCATTACATACACAGAGATTCTACCAGACTCGATGTTCTTTGCTGGTATTGAGGATAAAATGAGCTCTTACCCAAAAATCAAAGGTCAATACGATGACAATATTGAGGAGTTCTCAGAAAAAGCCCCAGGTGTCATCAACTCGGTCATAGACCATGCTGTTGAGGAGGGTGCAATGAGAGTAGCAGGTGCTTTGATGCTCAGAAACGAACACGTTTTCTTCAAGTCTAGTCAAGGACCAAAGGGATCAGAAAAGAACACAGCATTTGACCTGAATGTCAGAGCTTTCCAGGATGAGCTTGATTATTCTGGACAAGGACTTGTATGTGGAGCAATCCCCTCAAAGGCAGAAAAACAGATGGTAGATGCTGGAAAGAAGGCGGGGTATCTATCAAAACAAGCCATTGGTGCGGTTCAAGGAACTCCTGGCACCTACGACCTGATCTTGTCACCGACAGTTGCAGCTGATGTTATCGGTCAAATACCAACACAAGCAAATCCATTCCTGATCATGATGGGGAT
>JAOUFI010000130.1 GCA_029858305.1 Candidatus Thorarchaeota archaeon | reverse complement strand
TATTCCAATTAGTACTGCAACAACGATTAATGTTACGTCAAGATGGTATGGTGGCGGAGCAAACTTCCTCCTCTACAATCCAAATGGAATTCTCATTGGTGCTTCACTTTACACCACTGGTCATCCGTGGACTCCGACACAGGTTCTTTCAACATCAGTGTCCCAAAAGGGGCTCTACAAACTTGAGGTATGGAACGCCGCAACCAGTAGTATTGGCGCTGATTTGTATGTGGAGTATGATTCGGATATCGATGGTAATGATATCAATGACAGCCAAGAGTACTGGTTTTCAACAGAGCTGTTTTCCATTGATTCAGATAATGACACTCTAAGTAATGCTATGGAAATAGTATATGGGACAGATAGTAATAGTGCAGACACAGATCAAGACACAATGCCTGATGCATATGAGATTGAGATGGGCTTTGATCCTAGGGACTCTGCAGATGCAGGTGAGGATGCAGATGGTGACACATTAACAAATGCCCAAGAGTACTACTATGGATTGAATCCCTTTTCCTCGGATTCTGATTCAGATTCCATCCCAGATGATTGGGAGTTGGCTCATGGTCTGAATCCATTAGTTGATGATGCTGATGAGAATCCTGATAATGATAATTACACAAACCTTGAGGAGTATCTAAGAGGATCAGATCCAAATCTTGCGGATGTCGAAAATCTGACACTCATTTGGATAGCAATTCCTTCTACTACAATTATTTTACTAGGTATTGGAGTTTACATATTCCGAAGGAATTAGATAGATAGTGCTTGCGCTGAAGATACACTTCTTTATGGATTAAGTTACAGGAACATTTGGTTCTAGATATGTGCGACCTTCGAAAGGTGTGTGTAGGATTGCTGATTGTTTTATTACTTTCATTACTTCTACAAAATCAATTCAGCAGCCCCACTACAGAGAACTCGTACGAAATTAATGAAGGCCATACCATTTCATCTTCGACTGATACCGCTGCCGCGGCATCAACGACATCTATTGCTCTTCGAAGTGTCAGGAATATTCTAAGAGCATGTTATAACGAAACAATCACCCAACTAGAAGTAACAAACTATATTGATGCCATCATGAGGACTGAGGGTTCTGATGGAGTTCTTAGCTTTCCGACTATTATAATGACAAAGGATGAGGCTCAGAAGCCATATGGTCATTCCAACGATGACACCACTCATATCATTCTTCCTACTTCTGAACCGGTGGTGACCATCCGCGCAGGTGCGAGAGTCAATGGTCGATGCTGCGATGTCTTCCGCACATTTCTGTTTGAATCTGCAACTCAAGAAATGATTGATGCATACTCCACAGTACTCAACACACAACTATCCGTGATAGCCGCCGTTGCTCCAGGTATTACGGTGGCAGAGCTAGATTCAATTGTTCAATCAGGCTTGAGCGCTTATATTGGTCAACCAAATATGACCTACTCTTACACTTGGGGGCACGGTACAGGTTCTTTTGCAGCTGAGGGACCATTTTTCTCTAATGAAACCACTCCGACGAGCTTGATTCCAGATCAGGTTTTCACGGTTCAAATCTGGCTATATCTTGAGGGTACGTGGTATATTCGAATTGAAGACACTGTAATGGTCACAGATACTGGTGTAGAGGTATTGAGTGATGCTCCAAAATCAATTGAAGAAATAATGATTCGTTCAGAGAGTGCCTTTGTAGATTCAGAACTTTCAATTGACTTTTATGAATTCGGAGAGAAGACTACTATCAACACTACTATTAGCGACTCTACGAATCGTCTTGCTGTTTTGGTGGATTTTTTCAATGGTCGTGTATGGACTCCAATGCAGAATCTTGCCAACAATACCTATGGTTGTTCTTACATTATTGATACAACAATTCCAAGTCTAATTGATGGTCTTGTTCGCATCAACTTCACTAATAATACAATTTACACTCTCCATAGGCTTGAATATTCTTTAGATTATTCCATTCTTCGAGTCCTCGATCCTCCGATTCAAATCGTTCTGGAACAAGACACAACTGATACGCCAATGCGATGGATATTCTCACATATTGGCGCTGAGATGGTTCGTATCCATTTCCTTAAGGTCTATCCACCCCCAGGGGATCAATTTTTGGTACGAAACAGTACGGGTCATGTAATCTTTGAATACAAATGGAATTTCGGAGACCCTGCGGTTTCACCGTGGGTGCCTGGCAACACTCTATTTGTCGATGTAATTCCCACTTACCAGAGTGTCTATGGAGGTGTGAACCATTTCTATTTCACTGTTGATTTAATGTGGATGTTCGACATCGATGCTTCACCAACAACTCCCACAACGACAACTACCCCAACATCACCAACAGTAACAACAACGCCCACAACTACAAGTTTCACTAGTAATTCATCAATGAATATGGATTATGTATGGATTTTGATTGGAGGGTTGTTTTGTATTGCCGGGAGTCTTTTCGCAGTATTCAAAATTCGAGGTCGAAACTTGTAGTCAATAGTTAAGATATCAATGTCATTAGATTTAACTACATATTCTGATCCGAGAACCTATTAGTTACCGTACTTCTATCGAAAAGCAGGAGTGGCATGTGACGGTGATTTTCTCGAAGTGTTTATTTAATTTCAATCATATTGATGATTCATCGTAGCTAGGTAGGGAAAGTGGATTTGATACAAACGGTTCTGGAATCACAAGTATGGATGCACGCGACTGGTTTTGCAGGTTTTGTAATTGCCATCATCTTGACAATATTTCTCTTTCTTAGAAAAGACGCCTCCTCAGTCGCAAAGACTTACGCAATTGGTTCTGCAGCCACTTTTCATTTTGGAGGATTTACGTATGTGTATCTGTGGATTGTCCTCTGTGACTGTTCGATATCTTGGTCAAGTCCATTTGGTCTCATCGGCGGTTATGCATTGATGATTATTGCCGTTATCCAATACTGTTTTGATAGAAAGAAGCTAATTGATGGCAAGAATGTTGAAATGCCAGCACTATGATTGCGATGAGAATTGTCTCGCGTTCTGATATATGACAGATTTGCTGTTTTCATTGTTTGCTGATTTTTCTATGGTGACCAATAATAGAATTGTTTGTGGTATACCTCTTGGAAGCCATACTTTCTGTAGAGTCTTTGAGCAGGAATATTCGTTATGGTCGTATCAAGATATGCATTTGTCGAACCCATATCTTTCAAACTCTGCAAAACACGAACAAGTAGATAATTGGCGAGTCCTTGCCCTCTAGCTTCGGGTACAATCCCAACTGGCCCAATATCTGGTTCATCATCCTTCATACATGTGATTACAAACCCTACGATTTTCCCGTCTCTTTCAAGAATCAAGGATGCTTCATCAATGTAGGGCTTTGATTTATCGAAGAAATACTCTAGGGTTATTCTTCGCTCAGCATGGCTCATGGAAAGAAACAGACCCTCCTTGCTGTTTTCCAAAGTTCGAAATCCCGGCTTTTCCAGCATGTCGTAAGACACTTCTGATAGATTCCTCAGTGTGCATCCATGAGGTAAATCAAGCTCGGGTAATTCGATTGCACTCAAGTCGGTTTTCATGTGCATTTCTTCTGCGGCAAACTTGAAACCGCACTTACTATACCATTTAACATACTTCTTTGAGTGTGCTCTGTGTTCATCTGATGGAAATACGAATTCAATCTCAAGCCTACTCTGACAGCGTTCTACTGTATCTCTCTTTGCTGCCTCGATTAGGGATAAGGCAATCTTTTCAGAGTCACTATTTTCATCTACAAGTGGGATGAATCCACTGATGAAATCCATAAGACGAAAGGCAACATAATAGTAAATACAACCAACTATGTTGTCTTCTTCATCTACTGCAACCAGTAGCCGATAATCATCACTTGCAGATATTTCTGCAAAATCCTGTGCGACATCCTCCAACTTCCTTCGAGATTCCAACGGTGTATTCTTTCTTTCTGACATGAAGATTCCTGCAAGTCTATTGCATTCGTCAATACTGAGTTTTCTTGATTCTATTTTAATCATCAATTGGCACAATCCATCAAAGACAATTCCAAGGAATTACTATTCGTAGTGTATTGGTGGCCCCTTCTACTTTATTTTATTAGTACTTCGTATTGCGCGAAAAACGAAACATTTGCGACTACAGAAGGGAAATGTTCACGAATGTAGTTACTAATCTTCTTTCTTTTCCTCTCTCTAGTTCTCATCTCTCTTTAGATTGGTTTCAGCCCTTCCGCTACTTCAACCGTTCCTTGACATCTTCTATGACAGTACAGATTTGGTAGGAGTGAGATGATACACCATGATTGGTGAATGGCATCAGACCCGTACGTGTTGATTTCACATTATATGTTGTCAGGATCATCTGGTTCGCAGAACTATGCGACAAACTAGTATCAGATATTATGTGAAATCGTTTTGCAATCAATGCAAATTCCAATGCAATTTATAATGTTATAATTTCACCAAGAAAAAGACTTCTTCCTTCTTTCCATTCTTCATCTCGATGATAACCTTATTGAGATGATTCTTACCATGCACTATGATTTCCATAGTACTGATCTTCCAATACTCATGAGAATCTCCATATTTTCTATGCAAGTATTTTCTTTCCGCTGAAAGTCCTTCTGTTTCTGAACTCACACCAGTTATGATTACTGGATCATCTGGTGATGATCCATTGCCTTGATATTCAATCAATTCAATTACTACTCCTTGAAGATTGTCTATAGTAGAATCTGATTTCTTCTCGAACAAAGCGCGATATATTTTCATCTTCTCTCTCATACCACTATGATCACCCAACATTTACCTGCATGTTGTTGATTAACAATAATAACCTCTAATTGCCCACTCCATACTTCTCTGTTGTATAGTTCCTTCATTCGCCGGCAGAAGCCATTTTATACAATCTCTCACATACTCGACTAACCCCTAGATAGTAAATATCTAAGACATGTTACCAATGAAGCGAAGGTTTTTTGTACGCTCGTTTCTCAACGAAACTATCAGCAATTGCTGGTTTAGGAGAGAGTTTTATGAAACGCGTGACACAATTAATCGCTGTGATGTCATTTGTTAGTATATTCCTTGTTTCACCAGTTGCAGCAGTAACATCACAAGGTCTAGAATGGGGTGCAGCACAAAACGATGAGTTTACTTTCCGATACACAATTGTAGAAGAAGGAGTAACAACTCTCGATGAAGGTGTCAATTTTACTATTGGTTCAGCACCTAGTATAATCGATGATCCTGTAACAACTTGGTCTTTTCCGCCTCCGAGTATTAGCATGATGTTCACTAATGGAACTTATTTACCACCAATTCGTATCTTTGAAATGGAAATCAATGTTATCAATACGGTAGGTCAATTTGTTGTTCCAACTGGTAACTTCACTCTATTGGGCGAACTACTTCAGGATACACCTCGATGGGCTGAGAATTGCAC
>JAOUFI010000032.1 GCA_029858305.1 Candidatus Thorarchaeota archaeon | reverse complement strand
AATGTCTTCAACAACGATCATGATTACGACCTCGGTAGCTATGGATTTCTCTGCAGGAGATGATATATGCATAGTGCCGATAGTAATCTAAATGATTTTTCAGTGAAAAACGCAATACTTTATCACACAATTGCAAAGAGGAAAATTGGAGGATTTACTCACAAATGCTCATCGTACGAGCAATAGACGACCAACCCTCACGAGGTATCAAGAAAGGTGATGAATTTTGGCTCTATATCGTAGATGCGCATCATCACATGGGTCGAGAAAAAGGCCATACGAATACTCCTGCTGGTGCATATGAATTCTATGCCCAATTGTGGTTTGAGATGCAGAAAATAGCAAAAAACCTCAGAGATGAGGATGCACTACTTTTCGAGCCAATTGCTGTCGCTCCCAGCGATTTTGCTAATCGGTGTTTCAATAGCCACAAAAGTTGGGAGCGATTGAATCATGGCTGGTTGGTAGATAGAACGATTGTCTTTCCTTATACTGATGATTACTCAAAACCTGAAACAGCAAAAGCTCCATCCTTCAAAGTATCAAATGATAAAATTGCAGGGTGGACAACTCGAGCGCCACATTCGATACGCATGATCGGATTTGCACGTGTTAATCCAATGGATGGAACAAGGCAGAAAGATTTAGCCGTAAAAGAGCTTGAACGCAGTGTTCAGGTTCTTGGATTGCGGGGTCTAAAGCTTCACCCTCTAGCACAGCTCTTTCTTGACTCCATTGAGGGAGAATTAACAAAAAATATCGTAAAGCGAGCAGGCGAGCTAAATATCCCTGTTATATTTGATACAAGGAATATTAACACTGTTCTACGAATTAAGACTTTAGTAGAGTCCATAAAGAACGATCCTGAATGTGGAACAGCAATTAGGGGATTGAGAGTCGTTCTCGCTCATTGTGGAATGTCTCCCGGTGATCCTCAGCTCTTTGATGCATTGCGGGACCCAGCTATCTTTGCTGAAACATCTACTCTGCACGATCTAGATGTTCCTGTCCTCTTTGAGTCTGCTGTTGAGAGACTAGGTCGATTGAACAGCCCATGGTCAGAGAAAATTCTCTTTGGAACTGATTTCAGCTTCCTCTCTGTTCAGGCCGCTGACATCATTCTCTACCTCCTATCAAGGAAATTCCCTGGAACCTTGGCAGATATTCAACGAATACTGGGTGGGAATGCACTCATGCTTGCTCAGAAACCGTTTGCAACTGAAACTGGGCGTTCCGCCACTCCAGTCGTGTATGACTGTTTAGACCAAGATAAATCAAACCAACATCAATTGGAAAACTCAATCATATCACTCATTAATCAAGAAGATTGGGATCTATGCTCTCTCGATGTAATGCTCCCGCCGGAAGGAACATGGCCTGAACCACTGCCTGTATCTAGAGGTGGTTTTAATGGCGTGTACCTTGATTCTTATGTGATGACCCTAAGAACAAAAAACAACGATCGAGAGATTCACCTTTGGATGCGAAGAGGACCAAACAGTTTGCTCAGTTGCTCACTCCTAAGTACATCAGGTATGACACGGATTGAAACGATTCAAAACGCATCCCAGCTTAATAATTCCGTGTTGATACGATCTTTAAGAGATCACGCGGTTACACTAGAAACAGGCAAGAATTTACATGAGAAAGTAGTATCATATTTTCGATAGCGTGAACCTCATATTCTTTATAACAACACACACAAAATGAATACATATTGGACTAGAGGAGGCAACAGCCATCACCAAGAAACTTGAATTAGAAATTGTTGATGGTGGAGACCTTAGGGGCTTTGCGAATCTCCACCCAAAGACAGCTGACACTCTAGATGCAGATATAGGCTCCATTGTCATCTTCGAAGATCCACAGAGTAGTTTCTGGGGGGCTGCAGAGATTCGCAAGGGTAATGATATATCTGAAAACAAGATTATCGTTGATACACTTGTTCTTGAGGCATCACTGCTTATGGAGGGCGATATTGTTGAGGTGGCACTATATGATCAAGATATGGTTGCGCTAGAGTATGTAGAGTTTGGACTCAAACCTCTTACGGAAGATGCCAATACTGAGGACCTTGTTTCTAGAGCTGCCGAGAAGGTTCATTCACTCGAAAATATCATAGGCGGCCGGCTTGTCTATCCTGGAATGTCATTCAACTGGCCTGAGCTTGATGTGAAGGTTGAGATTCTTAATACTAAGCCTGCCCTCTCAGGAAAGCACTTTGCAAAGCTTGCATTTGAGGCTCTTCGCGAAAAGACTGGTTATGAATTTAAGACTGTAGGGATTGCCACACCTTTCAATGCAGTTCTTTGTGTCGACACTAGTGGCTCAATGAAGACAACGGATGTTCCTGTTCAAGATATCGCTCATGCACGAGAAGGTCTGAAAGATTTAGCTGGTGATAGTCCTGAGGTACAAGCCTTTCTTAATCGATTTGAAGAAGGGAAAAATGTCAGTCGCGCTGAAGCGGCAGCTATGGCTGTCTTGTTATATCTCGCAGAAAAAGTTGGGCGCGGTTATGGCGAGAAAGTCGGCGTGATAACGTTCGAGAAAGATATCAGTGAAATGACATTTCTCAACTCAGAAACAGGAGAAGTTCAGCCTTTTGTAGAGTGTACAGGTCGAGAGAAAGCATTGGGTCTTCAAATAATCAGTACCCATGTTGTAGATAAGGTTGAAGAGGGCGGGACTCTTACAGACATGGGATCAGCTCTTGCAAAAGCAAGTGATATCATGGAGGAGTTTGGAGATCCGGAAAAACCAACAATGCTCATCATGCTTACTGATGGCATGACGACATCTGGTCCTCCACCACTGAAGATTCTCAAAGAGCGTTTTCCTGACAGATCCCGCTTAGTAATTTACAGCATAGGTCTTGGAGAACGAAGTGAAATTGATGAAGAATTGATGCTAGCCATCGCGCAGTATGGAAATGGTACTTACCGTCATGTGGACAATATGCGAGACCTGCTTGAATGGTATGGTAAGCTCGCAGGTGAATTTGCCGTAGTAATACGTGGTTCAGAATAGTCACTATTAACGAGGTTCAAGTGCTTGTGCAAGACCTTCAAGAGTCTCCAAGTCCATTTCCTTGATTTGCTCTTCAGGTATCCCCTCTAGCATAACTTCGGGAATATTAACTAAGAGGGCTGCCTTTTCTTTACCATATTTCTTAACGAAATCCGCCATTCTTGGATCTTCAACTTCTGCTGCTGATTCCGGCTCTGGTTCTTCTTCTACGTCCTCAATTGCTTTGACATCACTTGTTGATGCAAGCAAAGCTTCCAGCTCTTGAATACTGAGTGAGTTCAATGTTTCATCTGAAACTGATTCTCGAATTTCAGGTGGTAGTTTTCTGATAAATTCTTCACGGCTTGGTTCTTTTGCCTTCTTCTTTACCTTTGTCACCTTGCGAACCTTAACGGTCTTTTTCTTCTTCTCTGGTGGGGGTAAAGACACTTTTAGCTTTGATACTAATTCTCTTGCAGAATTGGGAGTTAAACGTTTGAGATCTTCAGGAGGGAGTGTGGCAATTATTTCTTCCGGGAGTTCACTTAGAATCTTTTCAACATCTTCAGAGAGTCCTGCTACTTCAGGTTTCGCTACCCTTTCATCAGTTAAAAGAATAGGTGCCCCTTCCAATTCCTCTACAAGTAAACTGGTATCAATCTCAACATCAAAATTCATTGCTCGCCATTTCGCGAACCTGCTAATAGCCGCTGGGCTTAATTTGATTGATGCCAGTAGCCTATTGATATCTTCATCCATCATATCTGGAAAATTATTCAAAATTTTATCGAGAGAATCCTGAGGTATACGAGCCCATATTGGTCCGTTTAAGAGCTTGGAAAGTCCTGAAGCGCAGTGTGAACGCACCCAAGTATTAGAATCCTTGAGTCCCTTGAGGAGTGTTGGAATTGTGCATGGTTGATGATAGAAAGCAAGTGCTTGAGCTGCAGCTATTCTGACATTAACAACATCATCATCCATCATTTTGACAATCTCTTTTACGATTGTAGGATCTGCTGCATCGACAGCAGCAATTAGAGCCCGTTCTCTAACTATGTCGGATGAGTCAGTGAAGGCTCGGATGAGAGCTTTCATCTCTTTTGTATCCGATCGAGCAAGATGTCCGACTTTGTCTGTGTCGAATTCCAGCAATAGCCTCCTAGTTTCGGGCAATAATTCTCCTCCATAGACTATGAGTTCAATACATTCCTGTTGTTAGCTATTAATTAGCTTCCTATGTAACCCTTAGTCGGTTGATTATAGCTGCCTGCTTATATCAGTTCGCACTATATATTTACTAATCTCTGACGTCCCACGATTATCAAAGGACCAAATCAGTTTTAGGTATGTATAGTCGCGTAGCATTTCAGTGATTGGTTATGAAAAGAGATCCAGTGCAAGACGTTCTAAAAATTATTCTATTCATGGCATTCATTCTCATAATAGTGGAGATATCCCCAATTATCTCAAGACTCTTCACAGGCGAACTCTTTGAATTGATGGCGACTGCGGCTTTCTTTGGAACATTTTTCTTAATGTATATTATCACCGATATCTTCGCACGTTCAGAAGGATCTTCTATTGGAAAACTAGGTATTAATTTTGATAACACCACGATTCCTCAAATAATCATTGGAACAATAGGGGGTACTATTGCAGCATCGATTGTAATCTTGTTTGCTTTCTTCTTTGGAGGTCAATTGCGACCAGTAGAACAAATGACTGCTGACCTTTTGATTTCTGAGATAATCATCACTGTTCCGACTGCAATTCTTGAAGAGATTGCCCATCGTGGATACATTCTTCCTCATATCGAAGCTCTTGCGGGAAAAGCCCAGGCAATCATTATCAGTTCAATTTTCTTCTCTTTTCTTCATTTTAGTTGGTGGGCTACGCCTGGATTTCCCCTGCATCTTGCTTTGATTTTCTCATTCAACATGTTCCTTGGCGGAGTTGTGCTCTCAGTCAGTTATTATTGGTCAGGTAGGAAACTCTGGGTACCCATAGCGTTTCATTTTGCTTGGAACATGTTAGCCTACATAATATTTCCAGTATTCCCACGTGAGCCAGTTCTTCATCCCGAGATTTTTCAAATTGAATGGGGAATTACAACAATAATCGGATTCTTGATTGGACTATCTATTATCTGGGGGATTCTTAGTATTAGAAAGAAAGAATAGAGGAAGATGCCAGAACTACTGACACTCCTCTTCATAATTATTGTTCGTGACCGATGAGTATATCCTCCGGACGTGCTACTATCATGGTCATACCCTTGATGTCTACTATGACAACCTTCTCACCAGTTTTGATTGGGGGTCCGGTAGTTCTTGCCCACCAGATTTCTGCACCAGTCTTCACTTTACCTCTGGGGTTTATGTCAGAAATGGCATGGATATCAGAGTATTTCATTTGTGAATAAGCAGGCCACTTGTCGTAGTCTCGAAGGAACGCGAAGTAGAGCGCCATCATTCCTATTACGGTACCAGCCATAATATACACTGTCAATTTGTGGGTTTCATCTATGAGAACTGAAAGGAAGATAGCTATACCATAAAATGGGAAGAGTTTCAAAGAAACTTTTGCATCCATAAAACCTCCTTCTACAAAACTACTTCCACCTGTAAACATCATGAAGAGTATGTACAAGACTGCCCCGATCACAAATAACATCCAAAATGGAAAAGACAGTGGTTCAGGACTGTATAGATTTGTAAAGAATATCTCCATAACAAAGAGAATGATTACAAGTGGAACAGTGACTTGAGCCATAGCTTTGCCTGTTGCTGGTTCAAGTGTAATGACCAGCAATGTCATGATAACTCCAAAGAGTATCAGGCCAACAAGGGGATCGACAAGGAAGAGTGTCATGACCGTGCTCAAGGCTGAAAACATGATCATGACGACGAGGATTTTTATCCAGGCATCCATATTTACTCCCTCCAATAATTAGTGCTTAATCCTCTGGAGCCACTGTACCCTTGTTAGGAGGTACCTTTATTCCTCCAGTTCCCGCAGACATCGCTGCTGCAACACCGGTCGTTGTTCCAACCTCTGGTATGTTCGTCGGCACCATGATTATCAGGTTGGCATTCTTTGAGATTTCCTGCATAATGTTCCAAGTACGAAGGACAAAACCAACCTGTGACTCTTCATACCTCTTGGCTGCCTTGAGCATGTTCTCAGCTGCCTCGAGTTCGGCCTGAGCTAGGATAATTCTCGCCCTACCCTCTCTATCAGCTTGTGCCTCTCTGCTCATCGCATCTTGGAGCGCCGATGGAATGACAACATCTCGTATCTCCACACTTGTGACCTTCACACCCCAGTGCTCTGTCTTCTCATCAATCAGTTCCTGAAGGTGTTGAGCTATCTTATCTCTATCTGATAGAAGTTGATCTAGGGTCACTTTTCCGGTGGTTTCTCTCAGAGTTGTCTGAGCACCCAGTTCCACTGCAACCGTGTATCTTTCTACACTGAGGATTGCTTTTTCTACATCAATTACTCTGAAATACATGACAGCATCCACAACAACTGGTACGTTGTCTTTTGTGAGAGACCTCTCTGTCTTGAATGCATACGTCAGCAACCTTAGGGAAACCTTCATTGCGATTCTATCCAAGATTGGTGTTACCCAAATGATGCCCGGCCCTTTTACTGCCTTGTATTTTCCAAGCCTGAGGATTGCAACACGCTCCCATTCTTTAAGGACTTTTATCCCACTAGCAACGAACATTAGAATAAAGAATCCAAATACAATGACGAGCGCTAGTATTAGCGTTTGTGTATCCAATAACTGCAATATCTGTTAACTCCTGCATACACACGATTCCGTGTAGATACAGAACAGAATCCCAAGGGACTCTGCACTATGTCTATTCTTTGCCTGAGTTCTTATGAAGCTTCGTCTCGAACGCGATTGATTCTAGTACTGCAGGCATAATTGCTCTATAGCTCTTATTCCAAATGGCGTTTGGATTGTTGCTTACTCCGTTTGCACATCTTCCTCCGATAGTTCCTCTATAGTCATTTGTTGGGTCGGTAGAACTGGAAGGTCGAAGTATGACTTAGCCAACACATATCCTACGGCCATAGCAACTCCAGCTACAATTATTGATGCTATTATTCGTTCTACTGGATATACCAATGCAATACCCATGTATACACTCGCAAGTCCAGGAGGATTGAAAAGTAAAATGTAGACGAAATAGTAGGTTCCAATTGCTCCTCCTATGAGATTATCCGCAAGAAGTGCAATGAAAGCCGTTAACCAGACAGAAAATATAGTAATAGCTGGGCTGCCTTCTTTCTTGAAATGTAGACCTTTCAATAAGAAGCGGCGAGCTTGCGGAATAATAAATAGAAACACAAGTAGAAGACTGATAGTATGAAGCCAAAGATATGGATATGCAAGCAGTCCTATAGGTCCTATCAGAAAGACAACGAGTCCTATTAGATAGATTGCAACGACACCAACTGGCCTGTTTGCTCTCAGAAGTCCGGCTGCTAATGCTCCAGATGCTGGAGCCAAAGTTAGAACAACCGGTCCCAAAATCTCACCGGGATTAAAGACTATTACATTCAGTATAGAACCAATCAGAATCGATATCGTTCCAAAGAAAGGACCTAGGAGAAAGCCGACAATTGGAGCTGATATCATTCCCCATGAAAGGAAACCTCCACCAGTTCCTAGTACTGAGTATGGCAGCATCGATGTAACAAAATGAAATGCAGCAAAGATGCCTGTTAAAGCCCATGGGTAAGCAACAGATCGTTTGAATTCTGACACTAACTCTCCTCCTATGAAGTGTAATTTAGTAAACTACATAGGTACGATTGTACATTGATTCAACATGTAAACTGATATTTGAAGATGTTGGGAATGGTCGAAACAAAGCCAATTGAACATCTTTGGCCTTATCTGCTCTTTCTTCCCTCAGAAAGAGAGGCCAGAGATGAATTCATCCGAACCGTTATGGCATCTCGAGTTACTCGTAGTGTGCTTTCGAGTTTTCATGAGGATGGTCGTGTTTTGCAGCGTGATCTTGTTGAGAATCTCCAACACTCAAACAAGAGCGTTCTCTCCTATCTAAAAACATTAAGCCGATTTGGTCTAATCACAACTGCAACGACCATTCATAATGGGAAGCGTGTTGTTTATCATGAACTCACAAAGAGTGGATGGGGGCTAGCCCGATTCTATTCCAAGGGTCTCCCATCCGATATTGAAGAACTCACTGCATTCCTACTTGAAGATTACTTAATTCGACTTACAACTCTCTATAAAGATCTTGGCATCCCAGAATCTAGACTTTTTGAAATTTTTGCACGCACTCGTGCAAAAGCGATTCTTGAAGATTCCATCAAATATTCACAACCTGACATCGTTATTTTCGGTGCATCTGCGTATAATACGCGAATCGAATGTGCAAAGATACCTCCCGCTGGAGGACTTGCAAGCTGCAGTTCGCCTATTCGGTCGCCAGGAGGATCCACAGTTGATTTAGCAATAGCACTAGCAAGAGAAGGTATCGACACATCTCTTGTTTCATCTGTGGGAAATGACCTTGAAGGGTGGGAAGTCATCACTCAACTCATTCAAGGTGGTGTCGATGTCTCAAATATAATTGTAGAGAATGAAAAGTCTACTAATGAGTCGATCATTATAACAGAAAACAGCAAGTCACGAATGCTCGTAGGGATAGGACCAGTAACATCCCTCTCAATCAACTCTCCCTCCCAGGTTCCTTGGTCCATCTTAGAAAAGGCAAAGGCTGTGTACATTGGTGAACTCTTTGTTGAGGTCGCCGCTTCGATTGCCGCATTTGCTAAAGCTCAAGGAATTCCACTTGTCTATAGATGTTCTGTACCCTTCTGGGAAATGGGCCTAGATTGGTTGAAACCCGTTCTTTCCCAAGTGGACACTCTCATTCTTTCAAATCAAGTTTGGCGTTATCTCATTCGTTCTATGTCACCAAAGCCAATTGAGCGCATTCGAGATGTGACAGATGCAGCGATTATTATCAAAGATACAAAGAACAGCTACAAATTGCATTTGGTCGACGAGCGAGATATGTCCATTTTGAGTGCGAGTAAGTCTCCTGAAATGACACGCTGGTTCGTTGTAGGTTATTTGAAACAGATAGCAGATAATCTTCCAATCAAGGATTCCTTTGAGTATGCGATTAGATTCGAGGAAAATTGCCTTGGAAAGGTCTAGCTACTTGATGAAGCCGCAATCCAGAAGAAAAGGCCGCCCAAAATCCACACAAATAGACCTGCTCCAAGAAGAATCCCAAGTGTCGCTCCCATCCCTGATGAACCAAAATTCACATGCATGTTAGTGAAGCTCTTGAAACCACCGATGTATTTGGTTTCATAATCGCAATGAAATTCTTTGTCAATGACTGCTCCACATATCTCACAAACGTATCTGTTCTGAAAAGCAGCTCCAAGGAAACTATCAACATTACATCCAATGAATGCAGTTAGCACCGCCAATGGAATTAGGAATAACACATGCTCAGTGGTTGTTACAGCAGGTACCCATCCGGGCGTGAAAATTGCGAAAGACACAGCTAGAAGTCCTATAAAAAGACCTGCGAGCAAAGCTACACCTTCTCCCAAAAGGGATACTGCACCAATTGTCCCGCTAGGAACTTTCCTGCGAAGGTTTGTTATCAATCTTGGTTTGCTCTTACTAAAGACACCCAATTCACTGGCTAGAGTATCCGCGGATGTTGTTGCGACTGCTCCAACATATCCACCAAACAAAAAGAATGGCCATCCAACTGCTGCTAAATCTGGCGATAGTCGTGTAAGATACATTGCTACAGAGAAAATCATCGGAATGAGGCCACTCCCGAATACATTTTTCCATGATCTTTTTCCTTTGCCTTCTTGAGCAACATTCTTTTGTACTTTCACCTTGTACTTGTATTTTGTAGCAATACCCGCGCTCATAAAGAAGAATAGAATGATTACAAAAGCTGAGACTCCACCAGTATACCAGATAGTGAATCCCACGATAAAAGCACTGACTAGACCTGATATATCAACAAAATGAGCCTTATAGGCCAAGGCTCCAACAATGCCCATCACCAATAATCCGGAAACGGCCGGATGCGCTAGTATCTCAAACATTCATTCCACATCCATAAATTATCGTAGTATCTCAAACTTTGGTTATATAACTGCTAATCCACCCGAATGTTTTATGAGCATATATCAGGAGCTAATTGATATCTCCAATTACCACATTGCGGCCCGATTATTGCATTTATAGCTTTGCCTTAGGTATGCTACGACTTCGACTTTTCTTTGCCAATATAACGTTTTTTATCTGTATTACGGCAATAGTCGAATCGTAAATTCACGAAGTTCCTATCGTCAATGGTCGTAATACCTCTATCTTCTTCAATCAGTTCTATAAGTTCTTCATTTATAAAATAAAAAGTTATGAATGTTCTATGACTATAGAATTCTATGACCAATTAATAGACAGTAAATTGCTTCTTCACTATCTCAATTGCGCGGTGCGGTAAGGGGCGACCGTGTTGTGAAATTTCAGCGTCAAGAAAATAACCCGTAACAATATCGATGGGTGGTGTTAGCCATTTTACAGATAATGTATTCTTCTTATCATTGGTGAGTGGTATATCAAACTCTTTGATTATGTCTCGTCTTGACATCACTCTAAGACTTATTGATATGCCTTGAAGATTCTCTCTTTTGCTCTCTACACTCGCAATGATTTCCACAGGAGTAAGTCTCGCGACGAGACCTGGTATCTCATCACCAGCTTCATTTCTAATAGAAAATTCAACACTGAAGAATGGTTTTTCGATCGCCTTGACCTTAAACCGCTGGCTATTACCACATGATTGAGAGCCGCACAGAAGGACCGCCTTCAAGTGTGCAGTACTCATTTCAGCACCGAGGGGTACTCTAAAGGGAATAGGAATCATCTTTAGTTTTCCTAGCTCAAGGCTGATATTTCTCTCAACTAGGTTGGAGTTCCCAGCAATTGATTCAAGATCTACAGATAGTACGCAATCAGTCGTTTCCATCGAATTGCTTTCAACTTGGAGTGTCACCTGAACCATCTGATCAGGCGTTGTAAAACTTGGAAGCCCGATGAATTCAATCTTCGCAAAATCCGCTGATGGTCCACCTACCAAATCTATTGTTGTTGAACGTCTATCCATCTCCAAGCCCAAGTAGCTCAACACTGCTATTAGCATGACAGATTTTGGACTTGTGGATTTTTTCGGTGCTGGGATGGTGAGTGGGCCAAAGGCCAGAGATAGATTCTTGCTCTGTTTTACGGATTGTCGAAGAACTACATGTTCATCATCGTCAGGATATACAAATGATAAAGTAAGAAACGCAGGATCTCCTTGTTCAGTGTTTCTCCTTATCCGCAACCATCCTGATATTTTGCCCCCGACATGGGAACGCTGAGGAACTCTCAGAGAGTCTAGATTGACTCTTGTTGTTACTTGATTTATACTGAACCTATCTGACTCAACAGCAGCAATAATATTTCCTCTCTCAATCACCCGAATTCTAATAACACCCACTCTGTCAACCTGAGGCATAACTTCAATCCTTGGGACTCTCCAATGAAAAGATGCATTACGTCCAATGAATTCTTCAAATTGTATGGTTTCAATATCTATGGTTTTCCCTGATTCTACATAGTAATCAACTATCATTCTAGCAGATGGTCCTATGACTTTATTCCTATCACTCACTAGAATGTTCCCGGTGACCAATTCTCCCGGTACATAGCTGCTCTTTATATTCGACTCGAAAATGACTTGTGGTCCTCTTCTAACAAATCCTACATAGAACGGCTTTGATGTTCCTTCTGCTATCTCGATGCCTTCTTCATTCATCAAACGCATCTGAAGTACACATCTCTCAACACCTTCTGCTACATCGGGAGGAATCACTAGAGGCGGAAATAATGAGCTATCAAATGTAGTTATTTCTCCTCCTTCGACTTTGAGTATTTCGGTAGTCCCAATTATAAGGCGTTCCAGATTTGGCGCTAGGATATTGATTTGGCAGCTTACGAATGAGCCTGAAGGATAATTGGTTTCAATTTCGCCATTGAAGAGAACTGCTGCCTTTCCATCCGCAAATTGCGTCGTTGTGCCCGGACGTATTGATGCACTCATCCAGTACATGTTAATTGTACTTGTAAGATTTATTTTACGTCCAACAAAACCTACTTCTGTAATTATATTATAGGCGGTGGTGTCCTTTCGAGTTGTGAAAGCAACTCGAGAAACATGTATTTCTCCAGTTTCAATACTACCAATTGTGATAAGATTGCTATCTACTATATTTCTCAGGGAATCTTCAATTGAATACTCAATAGTTAGACCGTCAATATTCCTACCTGTACTATTACGTATCAGTATCGAGAACTCTGCCTCTTGACCTGCGAATGTTCTGTCAGTGTCTATAACAATCTCTGGCTCGAGCCCTTTCCACCAACATAGCCATGTAGGAAGATGAGGCGTGCCCTCGATAGGATCGTATAGCCAATTTGTGCTACATTCCCGAGTAACCTCTGCAAGACGTTTCAATAGAACGACCATGTTGTAATCAGATTTAGCATAGAAATCGAGCTGAAAATCAGCTTCTGTTGTTCGTGGATTGGCATACTCACTGCCAAATACAGATACAAGCAATGCCTGTATGAATGGATTCTCAATTACCTTGAGTTCATCAAGCTCTTCTCGGATTAGATAAAGCATTGATACTACAGCATCCCCAAGAAATCTATTCCGATGTCTATTGTCAATAGTACCATCATCAGATACTTGATGGTTATATATGGTGAGGAACTCATTTGATCCTTCACCTAGCTTGAAAGGACCCCAGAGGCCAGCAGCAACTGCAGAAGCTCTGTTTGAGCTAAGTGACTTTGGTCCTACATCTGGTATTGATTTTCCGCTCTCAATCATCCTCTGTGCTTTCAAGGCGAGCGCTTGAAGAATTAAAGCTAAACCTATTCTTCTTGGGATACTTAATTGTGTATCGAAAATTCGAAGCTCAATTGTACCATAATCTGTGAAGGGATAGCAATCCACCATTCTTGCATAGCTTCTATTTACATGCTTTGCAAAGGCATCTTTGTCAGCTATGCGGATGTATGGTATCATCTCAAACTCATTAATTGGTCCCATCTGTGTTGTATTTCTATAGAGTCTAATTGATCTTTTGCATCTTGGAGCTCGAACAATCCCATTCTCATCAATAGTGATTTCATCACTTGGCTTCTTGTTTTCAAAAGGAGAATTTACTGACAGAGCAATAAGATGAGGGATGAAATTTCGAATCATATTGTATACACCGATTCTAACAGACTCATCGGCCTCTTGACTGAGAATGTGATGATGTTCCCCAAAAGATAGATTACGCAGATATTCTTGAGTTGGATTTAATCCGGTAGAAATTAAAATTGCCTGAGAGTCTTTGGGTAGAGACTCATATGATATAGCTATTAAAGTCTGAATCCACCACGCGAGTTCTTCAAGTGTGGTGCATGGCGGTGTCGCGACCTCTAATATCCAGGTTAGACTCACAACGTTAGGATCATGTCCCAACAAAGTATACTCTCTGGGTTGCCCTTTTGGATCCTTGTAGATGGCAACTATTCTTGAACCTCTTTCTCCTTCTTCTGTTTGTGAAGACTGCTCATACTTCTCTCTAACGGTTTCCACTGTAGACAATCGAATTTTCTTATCCAGAAGTCCCTTTGCACTAGATACAATCTTATCGAAGATTTCAAGAATGTCTTCGCCACGAATCCAAGTGCCGTCCTTGCGAATAACTTGAAGTTCGATCTCTATTCCATGAGGAAAAGGTAGCTGCATCTCTGAAGCATCTGAGATTGAACTCATAATAAACACCTAAGGAATTGTAATAGCCTCGAAAATCTTTGCAACCTTAGTAATATTCTCGCAAAGGGCCGAAGAGAGAGTCAGCTCTAGAACTGTTATACTATCAATTTCCTTCGCAAAATTCGTCAGTTTGTATGTTAGTAATCCTCCTCCAAATTCGCCATTATCTTCAAGCACTTCAAGATTTAATCCTTTGAGTCTATTCTTGAATCCCTCGATTACTTTCCTATCGCCATGGAAGTATCTTGTCCCTAAGATCATAACGTTATCATTATCAATTATAGACGGTAATGATGACCATCTGAGATTAACAATGAATCGAGTCGTTTTGAGATTGAATTGCGCTCTGATTATCTTCATGATAGAATCACATATTACTGGTGCCTCTGTTCGATCTGCCCCCTTGATTATAGCTGGTAATTTCAGGCCTCTGCCTTTGATTGATTCAAGAGCTTTGTATATTGGGTCTCCCTTGATATCTGCAGTTAAGGCACAAACAATTCCAGTTGCAAGTCCTGGGACAAACATACCACTCGAAGAAAAATCATCAACTCTAAGATCTCTCTCCAAAGGCTCAAGATTAGTGTAGATGCTTGTAAGTTGTCGCAGGAGAACATCGAGAACATGTTCTGCACGCTCAAGTTCTTTGATTATACCTATTGGGTCAGGAGAGCTAAACATAGGCTCACACCACTCTCAGAATTATCCTCGACAAGCAACAATTCTGCTTTAGCGTTATTATCTTTCCTAGTTTGATGGAAATCTGCTCTGACCTAATCCTCGGCTATTAGTCTTAGTAGGTCTTCAATCTTCGCTCTGAGTTCTTTCAGTCTATACCAAGTAGATTCTCGACCAGTCTGTTCTGCAAGCTTCCTTACTATAATATTATAGTCGACTCCTGCAAGATCGCCCAACAAGACTATTGCATCTCTTGATTTGAAATGTGACTCATTGACTCGTCCATCCTTGAATCGTGTTATAAGCGGCTCAAGGGCTCGTTCTGCTGAGTCAATTTCAATTAATGCACTACGGAAGTTGCTCTTGGGATCTTTAATCGCATAACCCCCCACTAGTGGAGTCATTCCTACTCCAATGGAACCTCTCCCGATATCATCAAGTGTGTCCATTGCCTTTTGGAAATACTCTTTTCCGTCGACTAAGCACTTCCTAATCGCTCTTAACATACGTCGTCGATCGCTAGTTTCAGTCATTATATCACCCTACCAAACGAAGGCTGAAAAAGGAAGTGAACACGGGCGCTTCAAGGGGAGCGCCCGTCATTCTCGTTTTAAAGACGAACTTCTGGCAATTCACCAGCAAAGTGGCACGCCACAATATGTCCATCACCCATGTCTCTATCATCCGGAATTTCCCGTACACAGATTTCCTGAGCATATGGACATCTGGGATGGAACCGACAACCTGAGGGTACATTGATAGGACTCGGAGGTTCTCCCTTCAATGATTCAGTGCGTCGTTTGACAGTTGGGTCTCCAGATGGCACAGCTGATATCAATGCTCGAGTATATGGATGTAGTGGAGTAAAAGCGACATCATGGGCTGGACCTAACTCCATTACTTTTCCAAGGTACATGATTGCAATCCTATCAGCAATATATGTTGCAACAGCTAGATCATGAGTTATGAACAAGTAAGTGAGTCCAAGTTCTTCACGTAGGTTCAAGAGTAGGTTCAGAATCTCTGCACGGATGGACACATCAAGCATTGAAACCGGCTCATCTGCCACCATGAATTCGGGATGGAGAATAAGTGCTCTTGCTACTGATATTCTCTGTCTCTGTCCTCCTGAGAGTTCATGAGGATACCTATCAATGTAATCTTCAGCTGGTGTGAGAGCAACACTCTCCATTGCTTCTAGGACTCTCTGACGCCTCTGGCTTGGAGAGAGAGGAATTTTATGGACCATGAGTGGTTCCTGTACAATACTGAAGATGCTCTGTTTCGGATTGAGAGATTCGTAGGGGTCTTGGAATGTAATCTGCATTCGTTTCCTGAGTTCCTTAATCTCATTCCTATCGAGGGTTGCGAGGTTCTGACCTGCATAGATTACATCTCCGTCGGTAGGAGTTTCCAAGTGAAGAACACATCTGCCAGTTGTTGTTTTTCCACAACCTGACTCCCCTGCAAGTACAAGTACTTCTCCCTTCTTGATATCAAATGTAACTCCATCTACTGCCTTCACAAAGAGTTCCTGTTTATACAGCATTGATGAAAGGAAACCGGTGTTTACTGCAAACCATTTCCGCATGTTTCTGACAGCAATCAAAGTTTCACCATCTTTGATATCATCTGAACCCTGTAGAACTCTTGATTCGTCTATTGTCATCATCTATCACTCCAAGTCTATTTCAATCTCGCCTCTAAGCTGCTCAGCAAAGTGACAGGAAACAAACCTATCTGGCTCTATCTCAAGTGGTTGTGGGTCTTCCTTCGAACATATATCTTGAGCATATGGGCATCGAGGATGGAATCTACAACCTGGCGGAGGTGAAATCAAGTCTGGTGGAGAACCAGGAATTGAGGTAAGTTTCTTCCTCTCTGCTTTCACCATACTTGGGATTGCACCTACTAGGCCAGTAGCATAAGGATGAATTGGATCTTTAAACACTGATACTACATCAGCTAGCTCTACAATTTTTCCTGCATACATGATTGCAGTCTTATCACAGGTCTCAGCAATAACACTCAGGTCGTGTGTGATCAAAATGAGTGATAAGCCAAGATCTTTCTGGAGCTTTTGCATCAGCTTGAGGATTTGCGCTTGGATTGTGACATCAAGGGCTGTTGTGGGCTCATCCGCAATAACAAGGTCCGGATTGCACGCAAGAGCCATTGCAATCATAGCTCTCTGTCGCATACCTCCTGAAAACTCGTGAGGATAGTTATGGATACGACCAGGATCCAGACCTACCATCTCGAAGAGCTTGGCGCAACGGTCTAGAGCCTCTTCCTCAGTCACATTCTCATGCATGAGGATAGCCTCAGCAATCTGTTCTCCTATCTCAAAGACGGGGTTAAGCGCGTTCATAGCGCCTTGGAAGACGATAGCAACATTCTTCCAACGGATGTCACGCATTTCCTTCGCGGTCTTGCGAATTAAGTCGTCACCCTTGAAGTACACATTTCCACCGACTATATTCGCTGCAGGAGGAAGTAGCTGCATAATTGAATATGCTAGACTTGACTTACCACAACCTGATTCACCTGCTAGTCCAATAGACTCACCAGGCTCCAGCGTCAGGGAGACATTGTCGACTGCTTTTACAAGACCCTTCTGTGTTTGGTAATACATCCTAAGATTTCGAATGTCCAGCAAGGGCATGATTGTACACTCCATCGAGCCAATTGCGGCTCTGGGCATGGCATAGGCCCTGCCCTTCTTAGGATATCGCTGCCATGAGGTCGGCTTAAATATGTTGCTTTCAAAGACATTCGTCCGTTGAAGTTGTCTCGATTATATAATGCAGAGAAGAAAGATAGATTATATTCGTTAACTAAGCTATAATCCTGTTATAGGTCAAATACCTGCTTATGGGGCCGCCTGATTAGAAAAGGTAAAAGGCACATCTTCATTTGATTGTTTGTGACGAAAGATGTCGAGAATGGCAGTCAGGTCTTTTCCAAGGACTCGCAATAAACCTCAGAAACGTATTCTCCTAGTCCCCATTATTTTAATGTTCGGCGGTTGGGCAATGACTTTTGTCTACATTCTTCAATTTCTTGGAACTATAATCGCATTGACAGGAGCTCTTACTACATTCCTTGTTGGAGCTGTTTATGCGGATCTATGGGCCTCGCATCGTAGAACTCAGCAGATGATTAAAGAACGTCAGAAGGAGGATCTTAAGATTCCTGAAGAGGATATAGACGCTCCTGTTATTGAAGATCCCTTTGAAGAGTCATACGATGAAGAATAGAGCTTACAGAAATCAAGGCAAGTATCAGTATTTTTCCAAAATATAACTGGGTACCCGAACCAATTCCTTTTTTAGGCGAAATTTCAGGGTCGTCACTACTTAAGTGATAAAAGAGGATTAATTCACTCAAGTAAATGAATAGAAATCTCATCCATTTGAGTGTATTAATCCTACCAATGGAGGATGACGTTTGTCCGGATCCCATAAGGGTTGGAGAGATAGTAATTGGTATGTTAGCATTACTGGTTTCTGGAAAGAGTACCGCAAACATAAGATTGGGCTTGTAGGATTGGCTCTAATCTTGATTTTTGTAGGTATGGCAATATTCGCAGATGGGTTAATCACACATGATCCAACACCACAGGCAAAGGTAGCACCTACATACTTGATGCCATCGTGGTTGTCAGTGTTTGATCCTAACGGCGTTATCACCGGTGATGTTCTCACAGATCCCAATCTAGAGGAAACACCATTAATTCGAGCAAATGGAACTCATGGCGAATTTAGTGGTATACATGTTCCGTTAAGTGATACGAATAATCAAAGTTATGTGAATCTTACCTGGTCGCATACTGCTGGGACTCAACTCGACTTTGATATTGATCCTGAAGGTATCAAACCAGACTACGGCGATTTCGTTTATTTTGAGCAAAACTTCACTTGGCCTTATAACAACCGACCTAGTGATGTGAACATGTCAGTTTCGTTTGGAACAACATTGACTGGTGACTTTGCTCCAGGCGGTCCGGTTGGCAATAATCTTATGTTTAGGGTCTATGTCTGGCTCATCGATTCATCTAATGAGTGGACCAAAGTCTACGAGTCTCGAGAAGCAACCTACGTTGAGGCAGTTCAAGAGAAACGTATTAGTATGAACTATCTCAGCCTTAAGTCCGTCTTCGATGGTATGATTGTTGTGAACGGAACGCAGCAGGATCCTTCAAATGACGTTCGTATTGTTATTGGTCTAGCTCCTTATCGCTGGTTTGATAGCGATACGTTCGGATACCCTTGGCAGAATTATACTGGTACTGTGACATTCAAATTCACCACCCTGAAGATGGTAGCCTATGGAGAATACTTTGGTATTATGGGTTCCACAAATTGGGGTGCTGATGCATATTCACAACTTATCTACGGCAGTCGAATATCTTTAATCATCGGTATTCTTGCGACTAGTCTAGCCACAGCCGTGGGCGTTATTGTCGGAATGGTTGCAGGATATTTCGGCGGTAAAGTCGATGAAGTTTTGATGCGTGTTGTTGACTTCCTACTGGTCATTCCAGGATTGCCATTGATGATGGTGTTGGCAGCCTTTCTAGGAGCATCGATACAAAACATCATCATCGTCATAGCTATATTAGGTTGGACTGGAACATCGCGGCTGATACGGTCTCAAGTCTTGGCTGAGAAGAACAAGGCTTATGTCGAATCAGCACGAGCAATCGGTGCGTCAGACACCTATATCATGTTCCGCCATATCCTGCCCAATGTAACACCAATATTGTTTGCCAATATCACTCTTGGTGTTGTCGGAGCAATCCTATCAGAGGCTGGGTTGTCATTCCTAGGATTGACTGATCCTGAAGATCCAAGCTGGGGCAGAATGCTTGCGGATGCTAGAACAGGTGGCGCATTCAGTACTGGTGCCTGGTGGGTAGTTCTCTTTCCAGGTCTGATGATTACGTTACTCTCTCTTGCATTCACATTTGTGGGGCATACATTAGACCAAGTGCTCAATCCAAGACTGAGAGAAAGGTAAGAAATCAATATTAAGATAGGAAGCGGTGTTGCTTCCTATCCTTCTATCTTTTTTACCGTTCCTTCCTTGCGTCAGCCGAGAGCACTACGCTTATTAGGAAGATATTTTCAAAATTACGTGATGGTACTTAGTATCACTATGTACCGATATAATTGGAGTGAGTCTGGTAATGGGACTTCGTGAATATGTCATCCGACGATCAATCTACATGTTCTTACTTATAGTAGCTGTAGTTTGTTTCAACTTCTTTCTATTCCGACTCCCGACTTTCTTGTTTGGAGCTAGTCCGGTTAGCCTGATGCTCAGCGACGAACTTCGCCGCAATCTGACGCAGGACTTGCTAGAACAGATGTATGTGAACTTTGGTCTTGTACCAAATCCAGATATTTTTGATTGGATCTATATGTTCTGGCGATACATTGTCAGTATGTTCACAGGCAATTTCGGAGTCTCGTTCTTGACCCAGCGACCAGTAATGGATTCAATCGTTGAACGTCTTCCCAACACACTCTTGCTGATGGGAACGTCTTCAATGGTATCCATTCTTCTTGGAATATGGACTGGTGTGAAGGTGGCTGCTGACCCTGGATCAAGAAAGGATGTTAGCGCTGTCACTGTAGCTCTGTTCATTTATGCCTTGCCCGTGTTTTGGCTTGGGATGATGCTCTTGCTTATCTTCGGCTTTATGCTTCCTCAATGGACTGAAGCGATGTGGGGAATTCGAATTGGATTTCCACAATTTGGTACTATCAGTTATGATGTTTGGGAAGTGGCACGAGGAAATCCGTTAGGCGCTCTGATGGTCGCAGGTGATGTGCTTCACCATCTATTCCTACCCATGATTACCCTTGGTGTAGGTGGTTATGGTGGATATTTCCTCTATATGCGCAATAATTTAATTGACGTCATGACCGAGGATTATATTCTAACAGCACGTGCAAAGGGTCTAGATGAAAATCAAGTACTCTACAAACACGGTCTGAAAAATGCTATGTTGCCGATGGTCACAATTATCGCGCTGAACTTTGGCTTCCTCATCAACGGGGCAACGCTTACTGAAACGGTGTTCACGTGGCGAGGACTTGGGCGGTTCATTTTTGATAGTCTATTACTAATGGACTACCCGGTCATCCAGACGATTTTCATGATTATCGCAATCACGGCGATTTTAGCCAACTTTGTTGCAGACCTATTATATGGAGTGCTAGATCCCCGAATCAAGTACGGGTAGTCGGTAAACGGTTTGGGTCGTTCTTTTTTTCGACCCATCCTTTGTTTTTCTTGCGACTTCAAAATTACTCTTGGCATTAGTATACAATTTATTTCGACGTTCTATTTTTTTATTCGCTAACTATTTGACCATCGCTGCGCCATACCCTGACGTACAAACGCTTACTGAATACTCAATGCTTTTATTGACTGCTCGAGGGACGGTCTCATCCGAATTCGACTCGGAAGGGAAAGGAGATAGAGTGAAAATATGCTTTCCGATCGTAATAAACGACTGGTAGCTATCACCTTTGTTTCAGTGTTTCTTTTCATGGTATTCTCTCCAGCTGTTTCAACAGCAATGACAATACCTGCAGATCTGAATCAAGGTCCATATGTGGACAAGATTGTATACAAGGTGATATCGAACCAGGATCAGAGGGTGCTGGCAATGCAAGCCGGAGAAATTGAGATGGATAACGCTTTCTTCGATCCGGTGCATTACGATACCCTCGATGCAGATGAAGATATTTCCATCTTCAGCGCATTAAGAAATGGCTATGGACACATCACAATCAACTGTCGCGATGCGCCATTGAATGAGAGTGTTCTGAGAAGAGCCTTTGCTTATGCGTTTGACAAGACAAGAGTAACCTCCGAGATCATGGATGGATGGTCACAGGAACAAGACTCCCTTGTGCCCTACCCTAACGGTTGGTGTATCGAGGATGAGTTCACGTACCACTACTACACTGATCAGTCCTCGATTGGTAATGCCCTTCTTGATGCTACAGGATACTTCGTAATCGGTGGTGACGGTTTCAGAACATACCGTGGCCAACCATTCGACATCGAGATCGAGTATTCATCAGCATCACAGGAGATTGCAGGTGGTACCGCACAGATTGGTGTTGATGCTCTAACAGACCTCCACATCAATGCTCGTACCCGTGCAGCTGACTTCAACGAGTACATCTCGAGGTTGGACAGCCATGGTTTGTACGATATGGTCTTCTATGCCTTTAACTACTACAGCAATGATGTTGACTGGCTCGCATATGAGTATTGGTCAGAGTATGCTGACACACCGTACCAGAATCCAACCAACTTCAGGAACGAGACCTATGACTCATGGAGAGCCCAACTCCTCTACGGTACAACCTATGAGGAAGTCTTTGAGGCTGCTGCTGAGATGCAGAAGATTCTCTTGTACAACGTTCCACGACTTGTTGTCTATGAGAACACCTACAACCAGGCATACAGGAACGACAAGTTCACTGGTCATGTAGCTGACCTTGGTAGATACATCACTGGTCCTTGGACCATGAGAAAAGTTCACGAAATTGATGGTACGACTGGTGGTACATTGTCTGTCGCTATCAGTGAAGAACCTGACAGCTTCAACATCTATGTCACAAACTCAGCCTACTCCGCAGCGATCCTTGAGAACCTCTGGCCTGCACTGTACAGCTTTGGTCCAGACCTCAACCCCTACCCAGATCTTGCTGAGAGTATGCTTATTGAGACCCATGCTGACAACTCGGATGTTCCTGACGGTCACACCAGATTCACAGTCGATATCATCCAGAACGCAACATGGTCCGATGGTGTACAGCTGACAGCTGATGACGTTGCCTTCTCAATGACATATGCCTTTGAGAGCTATGTCTATGGTAACCCTGCTGGAACTGATATTGGTGACCTGGTTGCAGCATATGCGCCTACACCATACAGAGTCGTCATCGAGTTCAGCACTGAGTCCTACTGGCACTTCTCCAACTTCGCCTACGACACAATCATACCCAAACACATCTTCAATAATGTGGACGGTATTGGTTATGCAGGCTGGAACACTTGGAACCCAGTATTCGACCCAGCAGAGCCCAACGTGAACGCTGGCCCATTCCGATTCACCGA
>JAOUFI010000031.1 GCA_029858305.1 Candidatus Thorarchaeota archaeon | reverse complement strand
AACCGAGTGATGGATGGCCGGCTATTTTTATGATTCACGGCGGTCCGGAGGCACAAATGCGTCCTGATTTTAATCCAATAATTCAATTCTTTCTTGCATCAGGATTTGCACTCATTACGCCAAATATCCGAGGTAGTGAAGGCTATGGTAGAAAATATCTTGACTTGGACAACATTGAGAAACGACTTGATTCTATTAAGGACATTAAGTCGCTTGCAATTCATGTCAAAGACCAAGAAAAGGAAATTGATGGAAACCGACTCGTGATATATGGTGGTTCCTATGGTGGATTTGCCGTGCTCTCTGCAATGACTGAACATCCTGAATTTTGGAAGGCTGGCATAGATATCGTGGGCATCTCCAATTTCGTTACATTCCTTCAGAATACTGCTGCATGGAGGAGGACTCTTCGAGAGGCTGAATATGGAAGTTTAGAACACGATATGGAAATTCTAACACGAATGAGTCCAATTCATAAAATTGACAACATCGCGGCACCCCTCTTGATTATTCAAGGCGACAATGATGAACGCGTACCGCTCTCGGAATCACTTCAAATGTACGAGAAGCTCAAAGAGAAAGGGCTAGAAGTTCGGTTGATGAGGTTTGCAGATGAAGGTCATGGATTAGCGAAATTAGAAAACAGAATCAACGCATATACTGAAGTGATATCATGGCTCAAGGAGATACTTTAAGTGAAATATTAGTAAAAAGTCAAAAGACTAAATTCACTCAGCGGTGAAAGGAGAAATACGATTTGGACGCTTGGAAATTGGTTTTGAAAGTAGTTCTACTAGTTATTGCTTTGATACTACTGTCTTTCATGGTCATTCTCTATTTTGGTTTAGTTTAATGATTTTTAGGGTGAGTGAAGTGGTACCTCAATTGCGTGTCCTGAAGAAGGATGATATTCCAGACATCATTGAGATCAGTAAGACAACTTGGAATGGCCACGACCATCTTCCATTTATTATCAACGATTGGCTAGAGAATTCTTCTTGTCATCCCTTTGTATTAGATCAAAGCAACAAAGTCATCGCTGTAGCAAACGTCCGAATTATTGATAATGGAAGAACTGCGTGGATGGAAGGTCTTAGGGTTCATTCAGAATATAGACTAAAGGGACTTGCTGAACGACTAACGGTTCATTTGGTTGAAGTAGCAAAGAAATTGAACGTGAAAAGGATTCGTCTTGTAACCTCTGGAGATAATATTGCGCCGATCAAATTGGCTGCAGGTATAGGAATGGAACCGGTCGTTGAATATGCTGTCTTTTGGAAAGGGTTTAGAAACTATCCTAAATGGAGTAATAATAGAATTGAACTTGAGGCTGCGAATAGTGAGTCCGTCCTCTTCCTCATGAAACAGCATCCAAATCTTGTTCCACTTAATGCAATTATCAGGCACTGGGATATTTTCGATGCAACAAAAAAGAAAATTAGAGAGTTAGAAAAAACCTCCTGTTTTCTAGTGGGATCGAATGAGCTGGGAGCAGTACTTAGTTTGGGAGTACACCATTCAACCAGCGCTGGTTCAGAATGGTGCTTCTCGCTTTTTGCTACCAATAATGATTCGTTTCTTTCGGGATTATCTGCAAATCTTCAATACGCAGATCAAAATGGATTAAGAAATCTCCTTTGCATTCATCTTCCAGAATATACATCTCTTTATTCTAAGATTAGCTGGTTAAGGAGACGTAATCATGAGCTTCGACTTATTTTACATGAACTCGTTCTTTGAGGGACATAGCAAAATCAAAAATTGTGCCTTTTGCATAGCACTCAAAAGAGAGAATGATTCAGAGGCTCATTGGTGCAATTATCGTGACTGAGTCAGAGAAAATGAGCTGGGACCTCTCTCAGATGGTCGAATTTGATGACCCAGCCTATATTGAAGAGCGGCTTACAGCTGCTATCAAGGCTACTGAAGCTTTCCGTGAGAGATACCGGGGAAAAATTGAGAGTTTTAATGCAAATGACGTTCTTGAGTTATTGGACTCGATGAATGAGTTAGAACTTCAGTTTGATGGCCCAATAACCTATTCAAGGTATATGTACGCCGCTGATATGAACCAGGATGTTGCCAAACATCTCTATGATAAATTCAGGAATACCTTTGCTTCAAAAACGCAGGCGTTAGCTTTTATCAATCTCGAGCTTGGCGCTTTGATAACAAAAAGAGCTGAAATAATTGATGATCCGCTCTTGACTGAATACAAACATTATCTTGAGAAGATACAGCGTAGTATTCCGCATATGCTGACTGAGCTTGAGGAACAGATTGTCATTGCAAAAGACAAGAATGGAGTCCGAGCTTGGTCCATGTTGCAAGGTGATTGGCTAGCCTCTCGTACCTATGAGATAGAAATCGACGGAGAGACTAAAACTCTACCTTATGGTGAAATAGTTGGACTTTACGAGCACGCAAATCGTGCTATAAGAAAAAGAGCTCATCAAGTAGTCTATGAAAATCTTGGAAAAGATGAAATTATTTGGTCATCAGCTTTACGTTCGGTATTCTCAGATCATCTCACAATGTGCAAATTGAGAAATTGGCCCTCACCTTTGACTCAGAGTTATATCTCAAATGATGTTGATGAGGATACAATTAACGCTCTAATGAATACTATAGAGAAGAATGTTGATGTTTATCGTAATTACCTAAGGCTTAAAGCAAAAGCCATGAAACTTGAAAAACTTGGTAACTGGGACATTGATGCACCATTGCCTAATGCTCCTGAGAAGAAATACACGTGGGATGAAGCCAGAACAATCATTATCGATGCTTACACTGATTTTGATGAAGAAGTAGGCCAGTGGATGGACGAGATGTATGAACGCCGTCATATAGATGGCCAGGTCCGAGCTGGAAAGAGGTCTGGTGCCTTCTGCGCCACTTGGCATGCTGGACAGAGCGCATATATCCTACAGAGTTACAATGGCATCATGGGGGATTTGTTCACGCAAGCACACGAACTTGGTCATGCTATGCACGCGTATTTGGGTACTAGAGCTCAAAAGCCATCTAACTATAAAATCGGAAGTTGTATTGCTGAAACCGGTTCTATCTTTGGAGAACTTCTATTAGCGGAAAAACTCCTTTCGCAGGATGTTAAAAAAGAAGAAAAACAAGCCATACTTGCGGCCATCCTAGATGGCTTTGGCGGTACAGCATATCAGGTTTCCACTCGAGTCTGGTTCGAGAGTATGTTGTATGAAGCAATTGAAAAGGGCAAGTATCTTGATGGCGAGAAGATTTCTGAACTCTGGCTCAAAGCTCGCGAAAAGATGTATGGTGACTCAGTTGAATGGTTGCCTGAAATGAGGTGGTGGTGGACTATGAAATTGCACTTCTATATGGCTAATTATAGGTACTATAACTACCCATACGTCTATGCTCAGCTGTTCGTCTACGCAATGTATCGATTGTACAAAGAGCAAGGAAAGGAGTTTGTACCCAAAATGAAGGCGCTCTTGGCTGCAGGTTCTAGCAAATCTCCAAAAGATTTAGCCGAAGGTATTGGATTTAATGTCACAACTGAGGAGTTCTGGCAGAAGGGTATTGATCAGTTCAAAGAATTCGTGAAATTATTTGAAGAAACCCTATGATGCGAGAGAGGCTCACGCCTCTCTTTCAATATTTTCCGTTCTATGGTCATAGTTTTGCATAGGACCTTGAGAATCCACTCTTCAAAGAGAAGTGAATGGAATACCTGATACTATCTTGATCCTTTCATTATGTCAGCAATGTTGCCAAAGAAATGGTCCAGTGTGCGACTCTTTCCCATGTATTCTTGTATCTTAGATACTAGGACTGCATCGTCAAGATTTCCGTCTATGGCATGAGAAGCCACTAATGAATGAATATTGCCATTCAAATCAAGAATATTCTTAGAAGTGCGCAGAATCTGAGAAAGCATTCTAACAAGTAACCGCGAGTTCTGAACGCTCCTGATGTTTATGACCTGACTATAGAAGAGGAACTGGAAACGATTCAGCTGCTCCATCATACTGACAAATTGCCTGAGAGATGCTGACTGTTTGGCGTTGTTAAGCTGTTCGTGTATTTCTTTCCAGTAATATTCGTTCTCAAGGAGTTTTACTAGATATTCTTGAATGACCTCAAAGTAGGGAGTATCTTCTTTGATTTCATCAAGTTGTAATTCCGAAAATCTAATCGCTATTTTGAGTGAGAACTCATCCAAATATCTCTTAACTGATGCTTGATCTTGAGTCAGTACTAAGGCGAGAAGAATCCCATAGATACAGGAAGCACAATCAACCGTAATCTCCGTAGGCCCGAGAGAGTAGAGTCGAATGGCGGATTCAAGCATATCTGAAGTGATATCAGTCTGATGAATCCGAATCCTATCGCCTTGTGACGAGCAGTAGGAATGTCCATTATACGTATAGATAGATGAATAACATGTGCAGCCATCACCGATTTCAAAACCCTTCAGAGCTTCAAGTGAGGCATCTCGATTCAATATGTCTGCCGCGAATATTGTATGCTCAACATCAATGAGACTATCGTTGTTCAGGCAAATCAGCTCTCCCTCAAAATCCTTGAAACAAGGGCAGAAACTGTAGACATATATTTCATTTTTCAATGTGGAAACCTCAGTCCTGAACATTGTGAATAGTGAGATTGGAGAATATCAACCTTCTTTAGACAGAGAAAGGAACTTGCCAATTAAGACGATTAATATGCTTCTCTAGGGCGCGAAAAAATAAGAATGAAGATGGTTCATCCAGTGAGATGTTACCATCTCCACTTGTATCGAATCAAAACCCCCATAGCCTTTCCATTTCGACGCAAGACTAGGATATGTTGGCAATGGATGTTTAGATGTGATTGACTCTATGTTTGAGTTTTTCATGACGCTTCCGCTTTCTTGCTTTTTTGGCTTGCCCGCTATTGAATCCCATTCGTCTCGGCCTCCTTTTGGATTTCAGAGAATGAATGAAAACAAAACGGTTAATTTCTCTAGTAACATTGGAGGAACTTTTGCCACATTTCTGGGCATTATTTCTAAATCCAGTGTTCTTTGTTGTGAAGAATTAAAATTGAATATACGCGTATCGTTATGAACAACTGCATCTTTCCAGATATTTCACAATGATCGGCACATTCTCGTTGGATATGAGTGTCTTGGTGGTCTGCCTGAATCAATACTACTCCATCTAAACTAAGATATTATGTGAGTTTCATCTTCCGTTTTTTATCTTCATCTATCAAAATCTTAGTGAGCTCTGTGAATGCCTCTTGAATATTCTCCCCAGTTTTTGCACTTGTTTCAAGGAATATTGCTGGGACTTCCAATCTGCTTACGAAAATATCTCTGAATTGAAGACCTTCCTCTGTAGAAACCTCATCAGCATTAGTCTCGGAACTTCGCAGGTCGATTTTGTTGGCGAGAATTGCAGTGGGTGGTATCATTTGATTATACTTGAAGGCCTCGACCAACCACCAAGTGATATTTTCAAAAGTCTTACGATCTACAACTGAGTATACGAGAATAAGAGCGCTACATCCCTGATAGTAGTGTTTCCTTACTCGTTCAAAACCAGTCTGACCAGCCAAGTCCCATATCACCAAACGTACAGTATGTTGATTTACTGAAACATATTTTTGAGCAAAATCAACCCCGATGGTCGCTATATGACTTGACATGAATCCTTTGCCCAGAAAATTGCGGCGTATGCTGGTCTTCCCAACAGCCCCTTCTCCAATAAGGACTACTTTGTACATTAATTCTCCAGAGGATGTAGGGCTCATATCAATAACTCCAACTAATACCAGTTGAAAGCTAACTAGCACTCATCTTATTATAACGATTGCTCTGTGGTAATCTTTATCTCTGAAATCGAAATGCACATAGTATATCCTGCGGTTTTCCAAATTCTTAAACGAATCACAAACCATACGATATCGCGACCTTACTACATGAAAATCCTCTTGACTGGGCTGATCAACAATGGGTGTCATTACTCGCACTACTGGTCGATTAATTCAAAGCGATCCAATAAATGGAACACAACAGTTCTGGAAAGCTGAACTCAATGGCAAATCAGTTACAATCCATTTTGGTCAGGTCGGCACACCAGGTCATCGGGGTTCACGTGAGTTTCCAAATATTGAGGCTGCCGAGAGGTTTTTAGCTCAGAGAGTTCGTCAGAAGCTTGGAGAGGGCTACAAACCAGTATTATCGGACAAAAGAAAATTCTAACGTACCTTCTCTTGATTCTTATTTGCCAGTAATATCATTGAATTTCTTAGAACTCAATAATTGCTTTCGTGCTCCTTGTTGTCAATATTTGTTGAAAATTATGGTCATTGTTTCCTCAACAGGAAATTAGGATAATGGACCCTAGTCCAGAATTTTATCACACAGAACAGTGGAATCTCCAGACTGCATCTCCATCTCTATTGATAATATCCACCTTTGTTTCAATACCAGCATCTCTAAGACCAAGCCAGATATGTAACGCTGCAGTACCCACATCAATGTCATAATGTTTCCACTTGAAGTGTTGATACCCCTTTGGCTTACTTAGCTCAATTGAATATCCTTCACTAGTTTTCTGTACTAAGTAATACCATTTCTGCGAATTCATGGCAGACGGTGCTCTCGATGCAAGTTCCAGTGATGATTTGATGAAGTCAGGAAGTTCAGTTAATGAGTGCTCATGAAGGAAAGACTCTAAGGTTCTATTCTTTTTTGACAACCGCCTTTGAGAAAAGCGATCTAAGAGACCTGTCTTTTCGGGAATGTACCCAAGGAGAATTATGCAGTATAGAGGATTATTATCATCCAGATTTGGCGCGCCATACACAATATCCTCCACCTCTTTAGTTCTATAATGACCCATCCAGCAGGTTCTGATGCCTATACTTTCACTGTAGAGTATCAATTGCTCGCCAAGAAATCCCAGTTTAGCCTGCTCAATTGATGACCGCGATGTTGATAATGCAATGAATTGTTTCGGTCCCTTGAAATAAACAATATCTTGATCCTGGGGAACATTGTGGTAGGTTATGGAGACTTTATGGTCGAAGGGAATTTCCATCTTCTTCATAAATTCTTGTAATTTTTCTGCATGGTCAGGGATTAATTTCATAGGATGAAATTGTCTGCAAGAACGACGAACATGAATGGCATCAATCATTGAAGGGAGTATATGTTGCATAGGCGCTCGCCATTGTGCATTAATTTAAAGACATCCCATGAAGTACTGCAACTCTGGTTTTGAAAGATGCCTCTGCCGAAAAGACCATTTAGTGCAGATATTTCAAGGAGGATATGGTCGAAATCAGAGAGGCTCGAGAAGAAGATCGAGAATCAGTAGGACGGGTCCTTTGGAGAGCATTTGAAGCCACCGAGAACTTTGAAGATGTTCAGAAACTCGATTGGTTAAAGCATTGGCATCAACCACAGAAGCACGATTGGGCATACGTTGCAGTAGATAATAATAAAGTTGTATCGAACTTCTGCTTCTTTGTTACCGATGATGACATAATAAGGGGCAATCCGGTAATGTTTGGGGGTGTCTGGGCCGTGGCGACCGAACCTCAATATAGAAGACGCGGACTCGTCAAGAGTCTCTTTGATGTTTCCTTCGAAAAGATGCACAGAGAAGGTGCAGTACTCTCAATACTTGATCCATTCTCTCGACCATTCTACGAACAATTTGGATATGCTCTCGCAGAGAAACGTGCAAAGCATGTTTTTTCAAGGCATCAGCTGAAGTACGTGAAAGGACCATCAAACATCACGTCATATGAGGCCATGGATTCTAAGGATTTTGAGAAAGCAAGAAAGGTTGAAAGATCTATGGCTCGTTTTGGTTCTCGTTTCTTTATATTTGAAAGAACTTGGAATGAAATAATGAAACGGGGAAACCTCCATATTCTTGAGAGGGATTCAGAACCAGTTGGAACTGTACAATTCTCATTTCAAAAGCCCAGCTCAGGACATGGCTATAATCTCCAAGTAGGATTAACTCGATATACATCAGATGATGTGTTTCTCTCGATTTTAGAACTTGTGTACAATTCCATCCCGAGTGTTCAAACTATAACCTGGTGGACCGATGCAGAGGTCCCACTTCGCCATTTCTTCCTCGACCATAATGCAGAAACATTTCAAATTGGTTCGATGATGATGCGAGTTATTGACCTTGAGGGATATTGTAAGAGCATTAGAATTCCAAAGCACGTTGAGGAAGAAGTAACTATTGAACTAAATGATAGTCAGTGCCCTTGGAATTCAGGTGTATATACACTTTCACCAATGAACGGAACTCTTACAGCAGAGCGAGTAAATAGGACTCCCGATATTGTGCTCAGTGAGTTTCAACTTTCAAAAGTGATTTCGGGGATGAGTCCTGCGAAATTGTTGCAGGCTTTCGGAGAAATCAAGTGTAGTAAAGACATAGCAACACGACTTGAGGCAATATTTCCTGCAGACACTTTCCTCTCATACATCAGATTCTAATTTCAGATTGCAAAATATCAAAAGGCTTCAGACAGGGTGGTGAGTGAAGGAAGGAGGCCATCCTGTTTGCCAAGCATGGAAATTACGACTAATCAGAAAATCTACGTATCAGGAGATACAGTAGAAGGTGAATTGATAATCAAATCTGATGAGAAGACTAAATACAATGCAATTCATCTCACATTTACTGGTAGGGAGCACACGCGAATAGTTGTAAGCCATGGAAAGACTTCAACTGTCCATACAGATGAGAGAGTATACTTCTCACAACAAATCGATTTAGCTAGCGAAGGAGAGATGACTATTGAAGAGTTACGCTTTCCGTTTCACTTTATTCTACCAGAAAATTTGCCGAGTTCATATAGTGGGACCAATGGATGGATTGAATATATGCTCACAGCTGAAATAGAGAGATCTTGGGCGAGAGATCCAAAGAGAGAGCGTGCAATAATGATACGGAATACTGAATTAATGCCTTCTTCAGAATTTCAACGGGCCTTCATTGAAAAAGATGGGTACTCTATCCTCGATGTTGAAATGGATGAGGATGCATTCTCACTTGGTAGTGTGATTGGACTAAGATTCCGTGTTGCACAGGAGATAAACATAAGGGGTGTAAGGATTGAGCTTTTAGCTGAAGAAGAAGCTAGTACTGAACATTGCAATCGACACAATGCATACGCTCTAACAAAGCAGTATTTTGAAGATTCAATGATTGAACGTGGTTTGTGGGTAGATGTCGGCATCGAAACAAACGAATCCATGCCATCTCAGTTTACTAGAGAAATATTGTCTAATCAGATCTCTGTGAAAATTACCCTGGACGTACCTTGGGCACGTGATAAGTCAGTCAGTGTTCCAATCAAATTAGGTAACTATAGTCACGCGGCTGAACGCGAAAAAAGACAATCTTATGATTTCACTTGGGACTCATAGATAGGAGTATAGACGGCAAAGTTGTGCTTGTCATTTCATTTGGCTAAAAATCCCGAAATTTTCGCTCTCATAAACTTCTCTCTATCTAAAAAGAGTTGGACCGTCCAATCTATAGAATATCTTCATAGCACTTTTCATCGTAATAATTACTTTCATTCTTATCGTGGTTTGTATAATATACTTGTGAGAAGAATGGATTCCTTTTCGCTATCTCATCATAATTCCATGGTGGTGCGAGACACTCAGGGCACCAATGACCTGCTTTCAACACTAGTGTCGGTGATGCTTCAAACTCATGACCAAAGGCACATCTCCACATCAGTTTACAATTCATACCCTTGAATAGAGAGGAAAGGCATTCGCCCCCGCGGAATTGAGCGACTTTTTTCATATCTTCAATGGTGAGCTCATCAAGATCTTTTGACTCATCGTATCCATGATTTAAGATGTACGCTTCTGAATCGATATCGGGCATGTTGTCATTCCAGTCAGGTATCTGTTCCCACTTCTCTTTAGAACCCCAGAAAGCTGAGATACGTCCTTCGTTATTGTTCATGATCCAATGCATCGTTCCATCTTTTCCAGTTGTCATTCTACTAGTGAACATACTTCGGATGATTCTTGATGGTAGAAATTTGGCGAATTTGATATACCAAGGCGCGGCTTCCTTTACCTGTTGGTAGTGGTCTTCCAGACTCTGGCGCCAGTGTCCCAAATACTCATTGAGAATATAACTGTCAGCAAACCATGCACAGTGGAAATTACGAGTACAGAACCAGTTACGATCCATAATCGTACGATAGTCACCCAGTCCTAGATTTCTCATCATCCGATCCATATATTGAAAGAAGATGAACCTACAATCTGGTCCTCCACCCATATTGTACACCCTGCCCCAGAAATCGTTAGGTGTTTCAAGGCATTGTACAAGTCCGTACCCTGCGTCTTCAACAGTCACCATTTCGATATGCTGGTCGATGGGTTGATGGAACATTATTGGATCCATGAGTCCCATCGCATTGGGAATAGCTATGTATGTTTGTCTGATGGACACCCAGTTCTTAATGCCTGACTCGATGACCTCTTTCTCCGCTCTAATCTTAGTAGTCGCATAGAAGTCATACACACTTGGTTTAAGGGGATCTCCAGCACGGACCCAGTAGATAGGAGCGAGTCTATCTCCGTAGATAGCAACAGATGAAATGTAAACTAATTTGATTCGCTCAATGCCATTATCTTGTGCCTTGATAGCATTAATAATATTGATAGTGCCCCCGACATTGATCTTTTCTGCAAGGTATGGATTGTGATCAGCCCCAGGAGCAATGAATGCTGCTGGATGAAGAACGTAATCAACGCCATCTACGGCTTGCAAGACATCATCATAAGAAGTCAGGTCGCCCCAAACAATCTTGAGCCCATCACCCTCTACAAGGCTGTTTTGAGATTTTGAGATACTACTCTTCGGAATATATTTCCTAAACATCTTTTTGTTGGTCTTGGAAGGTCTTAGAATCAATACAATATCGTATGTTGAGCGCCTTCTCATGAGTTCCTTGAAAGCTTCGTTTCCCATAGAACCTGATGCACCAGTGAGGAGGACTCGTGGCTTCAAGGCAAATCGAATCAATTCTGTCGATTGGCATCTAATAATGCTTCACTGCTTGTATCAGCAGATTACAACACAAGACAGCTACGAAATCAAAAAAATCTTCCAAAGTCCTTTGGTGTAATATCAGAAATTCAAGAAATTATCACTAAATGATTTGTACCGAGTAGCGGCAATTTGAAAAGACCTAGAACTGTTTCATTTAACGAACCAGTAAAGCCTCCATTGGAGTTCACGCTCTCTTCTCTTTTTCATAAGGCTTGGCTATAGCTTTTGGTGGCACAGATTTTCTAATCAAACCAAGTGCAACGACGACCAATAGGAATGGAAGCATCGCAATGTAATTGGAGAATGGAAGTAGAGCTGGGAAGTATATCTGGATGAAGTAGTTTAGACCATCTAAGAAACCAAAGAATAGTCCTGCACCTAAAATACCAGTGGGAGTCCAATTTCCGAAAATCATGGCCGCAAGGGCGATGAATCCTCTTCCAGCAGTCATTTCTTTTGCAAAAGCAGAACCAAAGCCTATTGATAGGTAAGCTCCACCCAATCCTGCCAAGCAGCCACTTATTATGACGCCAACGACTCGTATCCATTCTACACTTACACCAGCGGAATCCAACGTGCTAGGGTCTTCTCCAGAAGCTCGCAGACGTAGACCAAATGGAGTACGGTAGAGTATGTACCAGCTGATCGCTGTGAGAACGAACATGAACACTACAACAGGTGATATGACACTAAAAGCCGGTCCGAAAAATGGGTGGCTCTGAATTTGTGGAATTATAATATCTGGAATTGTGTTTGTTATCAACTCGCCTCTTCCTTTTTGGTGCCATACAACTTCAAGCATCAATGTTGTAAAACCAGTACCAAAAAGAATCACACCAGTGCCACTAACAATGTGATTTCCCTTATACTTCACACAAATAACACCATGTACTGCAGCGAGCAAACCTCCGGCTGCAACAGAACCAAGAATACCGAGCCAAGGATTATCAAAATAATAAGTCACAGCTGCACCGGTGAAAGCACCCATGAGCATGATACCTTCAAGTCCAATGTTAACAACTCCGCCACGTTCGCTATACATACCTCCAATTCCTGCAAGAACAAGAGGTGTTGCCATCTGCATTGTAATAGAAACTAACCATCCTGCTATTTGCTGCTGTTGGACCGGCATGGAAATAATCCCTATAACTCCAATAATAATGGCAGCTACAAGCGCTATGATGAAAAAGAACCTACGTTGATTCATGGTCCTTCACCATCCCTTAATGTATTCTTCCCAAGCATATACATGACTATCCAGAAGACAAAAGCAATTACTGCCATGATAATAGATGTTAGTTCTAGTCCGCCACTACCTACAAGGAAAGTAATTGCCGCAGTCGACCATCCAACTGCAATTAATAGAAGCAGAGGAGAACAGCGCGGATCTCGTGAATACTGTGTAATGAAGACCAATACACTTGCAACTGCCACCAAGAATAAGGACAACGCAGAAATGAGAGTCCACGGTGAAACAGTGGCCATTGTAAATATACTTCTAGCTATTCCAAGAGCGAGGAATACTGAAGCTAATCCAAAGAATGCACCAAGTAAGTTTGGCATTGCTTTTACTGGTTTCTTAACAATCTCCTCTTTGTTAGCATTACCATGATTGATTAGCCATTGAATAATTCTTGGAGCTGCAATAAAGAGCACAATCAATCCCTGAATAACTTTGACCATTTCAATTGGAACATGTGCAATTGCATGCATTGTGTTGCCACCTGCTTTCAATGCTCCAAAGAATATGGCACCAGCAAGGACACCCCACGGGCTGTTATTTCCAAGTACAGCAACTGTTATTCCATCCCATCCTAAACCAGGACTCCAGTTACCGATGAACCTGTGGTATGTTCCCAGCATTTCCGTTGAACCAGCAAGTCCAGAGAGTCCCCCACTGATTCCAAGAGCTATTGCCACTTTCTTCTTACTATCAATTCCAGCGTATTCAGCTGCGTCAATATTGTGACCAACAGCTCGCATCTCATATCCAAGAACTGTTCTGTTTATCAAATAATCTACACCAAAGACTGCCAAAATCGCAACAATAAATCCAAAATGGAGGTAGTTACCAAATATATTGGGGAGGATCGCTGAATCATAGAATTCTGGAGTCTGTGGAACCATGCTTCCATCCCAATACGGTCCGTTAGGCCCGACCAACCAGCTCGTAAACAAGATGGCGACATAGCTGAGCATCATAGTGGTTACCACCTCGTGAGCTCCTCTGTACGCTTTCAATAATCCGGGAACAAACGCCCAGAAGCCTCCAACCAAAACTCCTGCTAGAAGGCTCAACAGTGGATGCAGTAATATTGGTAATGAGAAAAGATAGGCAACGAGAGCTGCTGCCATAGCGCCCATGTACAGTTGACCTTCTGCGCCAATATTAAAGAGACCACATCTGAAAGCTAGCGCGACTGAAAGGCCAGTTAGTATGAGAGGTGATGCGTACCAGAAGACTTGATCCATCTGGCTCAATGCGCCAACTGCAAGATAGAGAATGGCTGTACCTGGATCATATCCACCCATTAGCATAATCACAGCAGCAACTACTAGTGCTAGAAGTATTGAACCAAATGACCAGTAAAACTGGTTTCTGAACTCCTTGCTTGTAATCCTAGCTATGAGTGCATTGATGAATTTTCCTATCTTTGATTGATACTCGGAAGTTGCTGGTGAATCATTGACTTGACCTGGAGTATCTTTTGCTTCATTCATGATAGTGCAACCTCCTCATCAGAAGATTCATGCGTATGTCCAGCCATTAACAGACCAAGTTCTGTTGGCGTTGCTTCACCTGGAGCTTTGATAGCGACCATCTGCCCATCATAAATGACACCTATTCTATCAGCAAGATTCTGAATCTCGTCAAGCTCAGCAGATATCAACAGGACTGCTACACCCCTATCGCGCAAACCAATCAAGACCTCATGGATGTACTCTGTTGCTCCAACATCTAGCCCTCGTGTCGGTTGAGCAGCAATAACAAGGTTAGGCTTTGTCGCCAATTCTCTAGCTACAACAACTTTCTGCTGGTTTCCACCAGACAATGTAGACGCTAGTGCGTTAACCTTCGAAAGCTTTATTGAATAATCCTCAACAAGGTCCTCTGTGGCTGAACGTATTACATCCAATTGTAGTATGGCTGAAAATAATCCAGCAGCGAAGGGTGGTCTATAATGACTACCAAGAGCAATATTCTCCTCTACGGAGAATGGCAATATAATTCCCATTCTTTGACGATCCTCTGGAATATGGCTCACTCCTGCCTCTCTTACAAATCGTGCTCTTTTGCCGGTTATGTCAACAGATCCAACAAGGATTCTTCCATTAGTCGGCTTCCTTAGGCCAGCTAACGCTTCTATGAGTTCAGTCTGACCATTTCCTTGAACACCTGCTAGACCAAAAATCTCTCCTGCATGGACCTCGAAATTGATTCCTTTCACTTTCTCTAGTTTTCTATTATCAAGAACAGATAAGTTACTAACTGAGAGGACAACCTCACCCGGTGACCTAGGCTCTTTCTGTGTTGTGAAAACAACAGGTCGTCCGACCATCATCTGTGCAAGTTTTGACGGAGAGGTATCTTTGCGTTCAACAATTCCAACTAATTCTCCATCGCGAAGGACACATATTCTATCACAAAGAGCCATTGATTCACGGAGCTTATGAGTAATCAGAATAATGGTCTTTCCAGCTTTTACAAACTCCTTTAGTGTGACGAAGAGCTCGTCAACTTCATGCGGTGTCAAAACAGATGTTGGTTCATCAAGAATAAGTATGTTTGCCTGACGATAGAGCATCTTTATGATCTCTACCCTCTGTTGCAGCCCAACTGATAGATCGTGTATTTTTGAAGAGGGGTCCACTGGGAGACCATTTTCTTCACCAATCTCTTCGATTTTTTTCGAAGCAGTTTTAAAATCTACAGGAAGAACCGAGCCAATGGTTCTTCCTCCAGGGATGCTGCGAACATCCATCTTCTTGAGAATTGGCTCAAGTCCAAGAACAACATTCTCAACTACTGTGAGGACTGGGATGAGTTTGAAATGTTGATGCACCATACCGACTCCTCGAACAATTGCATCTTGTGGCGAGTTCAGACTCACTTCTTCACCATTAATGACTATCCTACCCGAATCCGGTTTCAGAAGCCCGTAGAGAATGTTCATGAGCGTACTCTTTCCTGCTCCATTCTCTCCTAGGAGGCCAATAACTTCACCCCTCCGGACTCTGAGTGTTATGTTCTTATTGGCTTGAACGCCACCAGGAAATGTCTTGCAAATGTCTTCGAGTTCAACAGCATACTCGGTAGTCATAATTGGAACCCCCGATCATTAGGACCAATACTCAGTATTGGAGCTTGAGCCAGCATTTCGAGAAATCAGGAACCTCGTGCTATTTAATCATACGGTATTGAGAATTCAAGAAAAAGAAGAGAAAGAGGGGCGAGCCCCTCTTCATATACTATGTTGTCCAGTATATCTCGGATGGAACTGTGATGTTTCCAGCAATAATGAGTGTTTTGAAGTTGTTAACTGCAGTTACGACTGCTGGAGGTAATGCCAACAGAGTAGAATTGAGTTCGTAGCCAACACCATTGTTTGCGAGATTAAAGCTGTGAAGTAGACCATAGCCAGTCTGCCAGGTAGCATCTTCAACCCATTCTTCAATGATGGTGTAGATAGCAACATCGACTTTCTTCAGCATTGATGTGAGGCACAGTGTTGGAGGCTCAGGATCTGTAGGATCTGCTGTGCCGTAGTACATCTGTGGCGAGTCGACACCAATGACCCAAAGAGGAACACTTGAAGTAGCGTTCTTAGCCTTAACGCTATCAAATACGCCAAGACCAGCTCTGCCAGCGGCTGCGAAGATGATGTCTGCACCAGCAGCATACATACCATCAGCCAGGTTCTTGCCTGCAGCAGTGTCAACCCAATCATCGGTATAGCCAATGGAAACATTAGCCAGAATGTTAGCAGTTCCGTTTAGGTGTGGATTAGTGTAGCCTGCACCGAAGACGTAACCAGCTGCAAATTTGTTAATCAATGGAATATTCATACCACCAACAAATCCAATCTTGTCAGTTGTGGTCGTAAGACCAGCAATTGCACCGACAAGAGCAGAACCTTGGTGTTCATCGAAGAGTAGTGATGCAACGTTTGGATAAACGATTGGATCGATATACATGTCAACAATTGCGAATTTCTGACTCGTTGATTCATTCGCAACAGTCTGTAATGCAACCTCTTGGTCAAATCCAACGGATATGATCAAATCATAAGGTTCTATATATTGGGTATGTTGCGCGAATCCTCTCAGGAATCCTAGGTAGTCAGATATCGCTGTAGGTTCAGCATAGGTATACTCTATACCAAATGCCGCTTTAGCGTCATCAGCGCCTTTCTTACAGCCGTCATTGAATGATTTGTCACCAAGTCCTCCTGTCGCAAAAACAATTGCAACATCATATGGATTGGTTTTCGGTCCGAAGGGGTTGAACATTATGATGTACGCCCCAACACCGCCAACAAGAATGATGACAATAACAATAGCGGCCATTGCTCCTTTACTTACCATTGTTTTATCTCCTTTCAACGGTTCAAGAAATGAACCGACCATGGGCAATTGAATTAACAAGTCCCCGAGGCTAAATATACAAGAACACTCGCCTTATAAAAACTAGTTCTTTTCATTTATTTTCAATTGGTTTTCTATGTATAATATTTTGTTCAAATTGAGGATTTCATTTCCCATCTTTTTATCCTGAGCCAAAACGATTTGGAGCCAATCCGATAGGACGAAAATTCAGTCTGATAAATAAAGAAGTAACAAAATGAGTACCTCATATGTGACTCCTTTCCGTGTCCCTGCGTAGTGCCCTAATATTATATACTTTCAGAATGTCAAAACCTATGTGATTAATCATGATTATTGACCACAAATCCCCGGATTATCATGATCTAAAATTAAAACTCCAAGAGATCGTTTCCATAGGAAAAATCAGTTCAATTGAGATGATATGTGAATACACTGGGACTGATGAAGATTCCACCCGAGAGTTATTGGAGGACCTTGTCGGAGACGGAATAATAAATGGAAGCTTTTCAGATGATGGAACTCGTTTTTTCCTATCAGAGGTCAAGGTATCTGATGCGCCAGTATTAATGAAACATCATGAAGATCTAGAGATCAGGAATGTAAATACAAAGGCAGCAAAGATAGTTAGTCTGATTGGGGTAACTATGGTGGCAGTTGGTTGGATATTTCAAGGGTTAACAAGTATCCATCAGGGAATGGAAAATGCTGGTGTGGCACTCTTTATGATTGGTCTCCTTGTGATGACTGCTGGTTGCATTCAGTTTAGTAGATATAATCCGCCTGAAAAACTCCGTTGAAGCGTACATGTCAGTCGCCTAAGGAACTTCAACGTGGTATTTCTTACCATCATAGGGATTATCATATAGAATACGAGAAGGTTCTATCTTAAACAACATGAAATTGGAATCAGCAGCTCCGGTCCAGTACTGCTTAAACCATGGAATAGCTGCGGCAAGCTTCTCTCTTATAGCTGGGTCCTGAATTATTTGGGCTGTTGCTATAATGCGTCTACTTCACGTTCCCTTTTCAGTTCTTGGGGCAATAATGAGCTCTACCTTTTGATTATTGCGAATTTGAGATATCTTTTGCCACCTTTCATAATTAATTATGAGAGGGACTAACGACTCAAGAAATGAATTTGTGATTGAAGCAAGTTTCCTGAATAACAAAACTGATAATGATGACCTATCGTTCATAGAATCATGAAAAATGATGCTGTTGCCAAGGCTAGAACATATTTCTCAGGGAAGTATAACTGCTCGCAGTCTGTCATGAAGGCTGTTCTCTCAGAAACGAAAATGGACTTTGACCAAGTGATTCCTCTATCGGCAGGTTTTGGAGGAGGTCTAGCGCACGAAGGAAGTGTGTGTGGCGCAGTTTCGGGAGCAATCGCAGCATTGGGTGTCCTGAATAGTAGACAATTCGATGATGTGGTAAAACACAAAGACGCAACATATGCAGCTTCAGAAGAATTCATTCGCAGGTTCAAGAGAATCCATGGAAGTATTCTCTGCAATGATTTGACTGGATTTGATATGACTAACCTAAAGGCTAGAAACATGGCGATGAAAGACGGAATATTCGAAAGAGTTTGCCCAAGCTTTGTGGAGAGTGCTGTCAGGATAGCTCTCGAAGTATCAGAAAAATGATACTCGAAATAATGACAATCTATATGATTGGAGATAATGATAATACGTAATTCATTTCCCTCTGCAGATTGGTGTTTCGGGGCTTCTCTAGTGGAGTATGTCAACAAGACTCTTCAAGATTGCAAGCCCATTCTTCTCTGCATTCCTTGCACTCCTCAACAGTTGGACAGTATGGTGAGTTCTATCGTCAATTCCAAGGAGCACCTGCTCAAGTTTTGGAGTAAATGTGTAGGTTTTGTGAATATGTTCAAGATTGTATGCGGAGATTTCATATGATGTCCGTGCTTCATCTAACAATTTCTTGACATCACTCTCAACATACCTTTTCGCTTCTTTTAGGAACTCTACAGCATACTTACGACACTCCGACCAGACAGCCGCATTGTAAGAGTGGCCCATGGAGAGTGCACTACCATTCTCTATAGCCTCAATCCACCAATCATATCCAGCTAGTCCTGAGCGATAATTCGGAAAAATCAAATCAGATGGATTGCTTGCATGATAGAGTACCCTTTCAAATGATTCTTTGATCGCTTTTACGGGATTGGCGGTTTCGGTAGAATGTATTGAATAAATTTCTAGGATGCCAATCTGTGAATTACCAACATCACTCCACGGTCGTGGACCAGTTCCTTCATCATGCCCAGGACCAGAGTAGAAGTAGCCAATGTCATTATAACCATTAATCACATAGAATTCGGGGATTTCGAGTTCCCACCCATAACAAGGTATGTCATTATCAATGGAAACTTTGACATGCTCCCATGCCTTCTCTTGCTCCCTTGGAAATGCAGGATTCTTTTTGAGAGCAAATACCCCATCGATTATGTATCCCAAGTTTGGAGCCAACTCATGTAGCATAGATGTCCTCCAGGCTGTTGGACCACTCGGACAGAGGTCTTTTGCTATGTTGAGAATAAAAGCGTGACCAGTTCCTCCATATAACCAGCCTGTAGTGATTTTCCGCTTCAGGTATTTCAAACACCCCTCAATACATCCAAGATGTGTGACCCATCTAGGTTTCCAAGCGAGTCCATTTATTATTGTCATTCCTATTCCCTTGACAGTTCATATGTATGTACAAGCTTCCAAATTCATTTTTCGTATCATCACAGTATGAATTCTGGCATGAACAAACGCTTTCAAAACTGCGTAATAAAGATGAACTCAGTGATTTTCGATTTTCAGAATTAATCATTTTGATGATTACTGTAAGTTGCTAATAAAAAGAAAGGAGAGGAGGAGAGGTATATCCCTCCTCACACTCAGAAATCTCAGCTAGTTCGATGTTACTCATATATTTCCTGGTACTACATCATCTTCTAAGTAAATCTTTGTTTCACCTTTGACAGGTTGTCTCACTTTTACAAGAATGAGCAGTGCCACTACGAAGAATAGAAGTATGCTTAACATTGCCATCCGGTGTGCTTCTACAATTCCCAGTCCACCCGCAGCGACCAGAACTGTACCATAGACGAACGGTCCTAATATTGCAGCAACTTTCCCAGTGAGTGCATAGAATCCGTACATCTCACTCTTCTTTTCTTCGGGAATATACTGACCGTACATGCTACGCGCAGTGCTCTGTGAAGAGCCCATTCCTACACCCGCAAACATTCCAACGATCCAGAAAACGATAGGATCTGAACCAAGATATGCAACAGAGAGTGTCATAACCCAGATTAGTAAGGTTATCATCAAAGTGATCTTAGTTCCAATTCTATCAGCAATGTATCCAAAAATGAATGCGCCTGGGATTGCCGCAAGTTGAGTAACTGCGAAGAAAATCAATATAGAACCAGTGTCAAAGGCGTAGACATTTTGGCCATATATTGAAGCATAGGAAATCACAGTATTGATTGCATCAGCAAAAAGGAAGTATGACACCAGGAAAAGTGGCACTCCTTGATATTTTCGGATATCTCGAAGCGTCTGGCGAATTCTCCCAAAGCCAATTTTGACATATGACATCCCTTCTTCATGGGGCAGTTTTGTTGCAGGTCTGTTTTGCAGTCCCTTAATGCTTGGAATCGCGAAAATAAGGAAGAATAAAGCACTGAATAGGAATGGCAATGTTGGGTAAGCAGGCAGCATTACATATGATACAAGTGCTATAATAATCGTCAGCATTGCACCAACATACCCTGCTGCATAGCCAATCCCGCCTATTCTCCCAATAGTTTCCTCGGTACTGATCTCAGGCAACCACGCGTTATAGAAGGGGAGGCCACCTTGGAAACCGACATTTGCAATCACAAAGAGAATGAATGCCCACATCCACATATCTATGCCAAGAAATTGTGGCAAATCGTCTCTTAGAAAGAACATGAAGGCATTAAATATGATACAAAGGGCTGTGTAGAAAATTAGGAATTTCTTCTTCGAACCTGAATAGTCCGCAACTGCCCCCAAAATAGGCGCAGAAACTGCAACTATGATCATCGTGATACTTGTGGCATACCCCCACAACGCGCCTCCCATTACACCGCCATCCATGAAGACCAGCGTAGCAAGGTCCTCAAAATACAATGGGAAGAGTGCTGTGATAATAAGTACCGTAAAACTAGTGTTAGCAAAATCATAGAGATACCAAGCAAGTCGTTCCTTCTTTGTTGGAGGGATTGCTTGTGATTTTTCATTTGACCAGTCATCAGCCAACTTCGTTTCCTCCTCAAATGTACAACCATTTTGTAAATTTTTGTAAGCGACTCACTACTATATAACATTACAGGATTCAATCTAGGTTCTGATTGTTATTACGTATTGGGCAAAGAATAAGAGGCACTGAATTCGCCAAAAGTATAGCCAATAACAGAAGCTGAAGTGACTCACTATGAATGAGAAGGAACTAGAAGCGTTTTGTAAGGAATGGCTCGCAACGTGGACTGGCAATGACCCAGATGCTTTGTTAGCATATTATCACGAGGAAGCAATGTATACAGACCCCGCACATCGTAGAGGACTCAAGGGTCATGAAGAGATTCGAAAATATTTCGTGAAGCTTCTAGACGTTTATCGTGATTGGAGATGGGAACCCGTTGAAGTATTCCCTATTAAAACAGGTGCTATTGTAAAATGGGAATGTCATATCCCTCTAGGACTTGAAGAAATTCACGAAACCGGTCTTGATATTGTTGAAATTGATGGAAAAAAGATTGTAAGAAATGAGGTCTATTTTGATAGAACTAGGCTTCTGGCATCTGTTGAAAAGAGACGTCGTGACCAACGTCTAATTAACCTCTAGGTAATTGTGTTCATCCAATCAATGATAATTGAGTTGACCTTAGAGGATTGTTCTAGCATAACCATATGACCTGCAGATTTGATAATGTGGATTTTTGAGTTTGTGATTTTCGTATGAAGATAGTTTGCATATTCACAGGAGTCATCACATCTTCCTCGCCAACTATGATTAAGGTTTGATTTGAAATGCTAGAAATAGTATCCATTACATCAAAATGGTTACATAATTCAAAGTCTCTACGTATAATCTGCGCTGGGCATTTCCTTGCTTCCTGTTTTGATGCAGCAATCATTTCCGGAGACACTCCATCATGAAACATGAAGGTTCCTAAGGCTTCAATATACGCATCAAAATTTGTGTCTAACAGATCAAAGACCATGGGATTTACCCTGAGCCGTGCTCCTGTTCCTACCAAAAGAATCCCGCCAAGTTGTTCAGGATGCCTAAGAGCGAATAATTGAGTGAGGGCTCCGCCCATTGAATGCCCTCCAAGAATGGGTTTCTCATACATTGAAACAATCTCCCTCACATCATCCAAGTAGGACTGCGTCACATTTTCTTCTAACCGATTTGGAGACCTCCCATGACCATTCAATTCAAGGGCTATAATATGATAGTGCTTTGATAATCCTCGAAGTTGCATGAACCAAGTTGCAGCAGAGCCGCCCGCACCATGAACAAGAATGATGGTTCTGTTTTCAGGATTTCCAACTTCTTCCCAATTCACTTGCATAAATTTCCTTTACTAGTCCAAAATAAAGACTTTTTGAGATACATGCTCAAATGACCATTTCACTGAGCAAATACGAGAAGGAGAAAAGAGATAAAGAAAAGGTATCTTTAAAACAGCATCAATTGGCGATGACAGACCTTGATGAAAATTCATAATAAGAATGCGTTCATGCTCTGCTTCTTGGGTGGAGTGTTACTCATCGCATCCGGTTCTAGTGGAGTCATTGGCTTAATAGATGAACTTGCAGAAGCGCTTTACGCGGCTTTAGAATTATCACTCGTATTGACCCTAGAAAATATCATGGCGGGATTGGCAACAATTACAATTCTCTCTGGCATAGCGGTTATTATTGGAGGAGTAATTCTTACAACATCGCACATTAGAGCAGGACGAATTATTGTCAACTTGGCAATTGCTATGGGAATTGTAGGGCTTTTGATGATTCTTGTTCAAAGTGTAATGGCTGGTACAATCTCTATGGGTTTGACAATGCAACTTCAACAATC
>JAOUFI010000129.1 GCA_029858305.1 Candidatus Thorarchaeota archaeon | reverse complement strand
CCGCGTCCTCACCATGTCACACGACCACCACGAACAGTCCTGCTGCAATGTCTTATGCTTCAACAGCATATGAACTGTTATGGACACGAGGATACACATTACGCATGTGATGGTTTGGCTCTTAGAATTGATTTCAAGCACCATTCAGCTTATCAGGAACATCAATAATTACCAACAATGATTGACAACCGGGAATGTGGGACTATGGTCTATGACATCATCATCAAGAATGGACGGGTTATTGATGGTACGGGGAATCCCTGGGTAAAGTCAGATGTTGGCATTTTTGCTGGAAAAATCGCCTCGGTCGGTGAGTTGGAAGCTTCACAAGCAGAACATGTTATTGATGCAACCGGTCTAATTGTTTCCCCTGGTTTCATTGACATTCATACACATTCTGATCTCACATTACTCATAAACCCGAATGCGGAGAGCAAGGTGAGACAGGGAGTCACGACCGAGGTCCTTGGCAATTGTGGAACCAGCCCTGCGCCAACAAGTGATTCAACCCTTGAGCTTCTGAAGAAGACTTGGGGGTCTGAGGCTGATGAGGTGGACTGGGGTTGGAAGACCTTTGGTGATTATCTGAGGCGACTTGAGAATCAGGGAACTGCAATCAATGTCGTTGGTCTTGTGGGGCATGGAACTGTACGAATTGCGGTGATGGGAGTTAACAGCCGAGCGCCATCAAGTCAGGAGTTGGAAGAGATGAAGGAGCTTGTCATACGGGCAATGGCTGATGGGGCCTTTGGCATGTCATCTGGTCTAGTCTATCTTCCCGGCTCGTTTGCAGCAACAGATGAACTCGTCGAACTCTGTAAGGTTGTGGCTAGACAAGGAGGACTCTATACTTCTCATATACGAGGTGAGCGTGAGACCATTGTAGATGCACTCAATGAGGCTATTGCGATTGCTGAGAGGTCAGGGGTCCGCTTACAGGTCTCTCACAATTGCCCCAAGTATGGTGCCCACGGAAAATTCGAGGAGATGTCGCGAATCTATGATGCTGCTAGAGGGAGAGGTGTGGATCTCACTATCGACAATGATGCGCACACAGACTTCAATCCCCAATTGAGTCAAGTACTTCCACAATGGGCACAGGCAGGTGGTGACCAAGCTGCAGCACAGAGGCTAAGAGATCCCGAAATGCGGGAACGTATCAAGAAAGAAACCCTTGATGATAAGCTCCCTGGACCGGGCTATGCTGGTCTAGTGAAGCATAATCGATGGGACAGAATCTTCCTCTTTCAAGCAACTAAGAACAAGACCCTGATTGGCAAGAGCTTTGAGGAGATTGCATCATTAAGAGATCAAGAACCCATAGACGCCTACCTTGACCTACTCGTTGAAGAGGATGGCAATGCGAGCGCGCTCTTCAACTATATCGATGAAGAGGACATCAGAGCATTGCTCAGACATCCGTTGATGATGGTGTGCAGTGACGGGAATGCAGTTGCTCCCTATGGTGCTCTTGGAAAGATTCAGGGCTATTGGCCTTGCTCCTATGGAGAGTATCCCTACATTCTTGAGAGGTATGTTCGTGAGGAGGGTGTCTTGACTCTCCAAGAGGCGATTCGCAAGATGACCTCATTTCCAGCCCAGAAGATTGGATTGCGGGACCGAGGACAGATTCGGGAGGGAATGTGGGCAGATATTGTAGTCTTTGATTTTGAGAACATTAGGGATCGCGCGACATGTCGGTTTCCCTATGAATTTCCCCTACCCAACTATCCACATAGATACCCAGAGGGAATTGAGCATGTCCTTGTAAATGGACAGATTGTTGTGACAAAGGGAGAGCATACTGGTGCTCTTGCTGGTCAAGTGTTGCGACACGTTACAAGAAAATAGATTAGCAGAGGAAAAGATGCAGGTTTCCTTTAGTTCAATTAACACATAGAATTTATTACCTTTTATCTTAAGAGATGATATACCCTATAGGAGGTAGATCGATGAAGAAAACCGCTACAATCGCTTTTGCTGCATTGATTGTCATAGCGATGATTATTCCACAGTCATTGGCAGCAACAAGTCAGGGACTATTCTACAGAATGCAAGATGGTGATAGGTTCTATTTCACGATGGATGTCTATTACGAAGGCGATAACCGACCAACTGAAATCATCTATTTTGAAATAGATAATGCCAGTAAACCGATACCAGATCCTCTTACTAACTTGGGTGATCTCGATTACCTGGATAAAGGAGCCTATTTTGAGAATGATACGAGTATGGGGTTTTTATCGCTCATATTCATCTTTCTCTCCGAGATTGAATATCCAGTTGGAAACTGGGATCTGATAAACACTCTAGCTGCAACAGACCTTGAAGGATTATTTCTCCTTGAGGCACGTGATCTTTCAATATCCTATGACGACAACTATTGGGGTTACTCATACAAGTCAAATAGCACAGCAGATGATGAAGTAAAAGTCTGGGCAGATTACTCAATATTCGATGGAATGCTTTCCTACTACAATATTGAGCGCCGAAATACTACAACCCAAGAACTACTCACAGAATATACGATAAGCAGGTTCTCGTACCACAACTTGAGATGGGGATTCAATGACGGGAATCGATTCGATTTTCATCTAATCCTGACCGGAGATAGCTTGGGATTCCATGACTTGGATGAATATCTCTACATCGAAGTTGCTGAGGAAGGACTACCTATCATTCCGTATGCAATGACTGAATTCGATGATATTCCCTTCATTGGTGTAGATCTGTATTGGGCGAATGATACTGTGACATTTGATCCATTTTTCTCCTATTCGTGGAGAGTTGCAGTACCTGTTGGAAATTGGTCTCTTCTTGATGACTTCATAGATGACAAACCACTCCCTCCGGATTTAGCTCTTGATGATCCCAATCCTTGGTTCTGGGGTTACTCGTGGTCTAATACGACGGGTGATGTTCTCATCGAAGTTCACACTGATTATCTCAAGGCAGATGGGTTCATAGCTCGTCATACAGCTTCATTCACAAATACTACAAGCTCGGCTGTTATCGGGACTATTTCAATTGAACGTACGGGCATAGAGCCATATGCTGATACTACTTCACCCATAATTAGCCATCCCGATGATGTGGAGTTCGTTGTAGGAACTGAAAATCCCAGTATCCATTGGACTGCTACAGATGACTATCCTAGCAGTTACGTGATATCGGTGAATGGTACAGTGTTTTACTCGGGCACTTGGACTTCTGGCAACTCGATCCTACTTGTATTAGATGATTTTGATGCTGGAGTATACAACTGTAGCATTATTGTCTATGATGTTGCAGGTAACTATGCCACAGACTCCGTGCTCGTCACATTCACTGTTCCAGGTGGTGGAGGTATTCTAGACATAATCATGGATAATCTTCTCTATATTGCACTAGGTGCAGGTGTAATCATCCTTATCGGAGCAGTCGTACTCGTGCGAAGAAGATCATAATCTAAGGAAAATGAGTGTGAAAACACTCATCTCCTCTCTTTTTCTTGTCAACGTGTAATCTCATTTAGAAAAGTAGTGGTGGGCCGGACGTGATTTGAAATTTGCCTAGCAGGGCTAAATCTCAGAATGATGGCTGCATTATATGATTTCACATGTAGGGTCGATAATCTCGTCGCTTTCCAATCCTATCGCCTATGAAAGCACCGATGACTACAGATAGAATCATCAGAAGGGGCATTCCCATCAACCAAGGAATTGATCGAATGACCGGCGCGAAGAGGAAACCCAATGGGACTATCAGACACCAGAATCCTATACCGCAAGCTCCAAGCATAATGAATACAGCTCTCCACATTCTCTTGGTGGCTACTTTGCGAAAATAGTAACTCATCGCGTACATTGGAATGCCAACTGCTATGGCTAGAACGAGCTGAATGGGTGGTAGTATTCCTAGGCCAATAACTATGACGTAGATGATGATCATTGAAACAAAGGAAACAGCTCCCATAGATATCCAGAAACTTCGAACGCTTCGCTTCCACCACTGTGGTTTCTGAGGGCCTCTTGGCCAATTCTCCTGCAACAATCTATCGATGTTTGATATTCTGCACACGGGGTTTGTATCGATGAAAACCTCTATGGTCATAGCGCCCTGAGTGAAATCATCGTTCTCCAAGAGTGTTGTCAAACCCACCACTGCCTGATTCATATCGAGCAGGCCTGCGTCTACTTTCTCGACGCAATCAACAACATATGACTCTAGCAAAGTCATGGCCATACCAAATGGTCCCTCAATGAGTCCACAAGCCTCAATGGAGTCCCATAGTGTCTCAACAATATGACTGTATCGGATTCCATCCCAAGGCTGAACTGTCCACTCTTTGACCATCTCGTACAGGGTCTGTGTATCTATTTGTTCCATTTTGCTTCACCGGTCTACAACATGTAGGGTCTGTAGTTCCGTTTCTTTCCTAGGCGGTCACCCAGGATGCCACCTATCACCATACAAGACCCAAGACCAATCCAAAACACGAATACAGCGAAAAAGCGGTATGAGATGTCGGGCGAGGGAGGGAAGACAGAGCTAAAAAATGGCCCGAGGGGTATTATCAGAATAAACCAACCCATTGCAAAGATGCAGGCGTGTCCCAAGGGCCACATCACTCTATAGAATGTGGGGGAATTTCGCTTAATGAGGTAGTAGAGCAAGATCCAGGAAGCAATGCCGATGACAAGCCAAGACAGTGATCGAATGGGTTCCCACAATTGCAGACCGATCATCACGATATAGACGCCAAGAGTCGTCACAAGGGACACAACAAACCCGATCTTCATTCGACGAGTCCATCTAAGAGGCTCTCTGGATTGACTCTGCTGTAGCAGACGGTCAATGTTTGAAATTCTGCACACGGGATTTGTTTCGACACAGACCTCTATTACCCTAGCGCCCACGACAAAGTCGTCATTCTCTAAGAGTTTCTTCAGGCCATCTACTGCCTGTTCTTCTGTAAATTGACCTGCTTGTAATGCCTCCGTGGAGTCGACAATACATGACTCGAGCAGTGTCACCGACACACCATATGGCCCTTCCATGAGATCAGAAGCATCAATGGAGTCCCACAATTCTTCGGAAATGCGCTTGTATTGGTTTCCATCCCACAATTGTTCAGCCCAAGCTGTCACCATCTCATACAGTGTTCTTGTTTTGAGATCTTCGTGAATTGATGAGAAATGAACTTCCGACTCTGTGTCTATTCGATCCATTTCAGACGCCTCATTAGTGTAATGAAGAGCTCTTCTACTGCATCCGTGGGAAGCAAGTCCCTCGGTATTGGGAGTGCCCATTCAGCAGTAAGAGCATGGAGTACCTCTTCACAGACTGATTTCTCACTACAATTCCTACAATCTCCCTCATGGCTATACCATACCTGAGTTCCTAAAGTAGTTGAGTAAACAATGTATGTTTCCGATTTGTTTGCAGGGTCAGTCCCTACTGCAAAGCCATATCTAGGACTGATATGTCGAATTCCAATTCGGTTACTTGAAGCAGTGTACAATAGGATTTTCTCTATCCTTTCCTCAGCAATTCTCTGAGCTTTGCTTACAAATGCACGCGACACATCCAATTCTAGAGCGATTTCTGATGGAGGAATCTCCTGTCGTCTTTTCTGCCAA
>JAOUFI010000128.1 GCA_029858305.1 Candidatus Thorarchaeota archaeon | reverse complement strand
GCCATCAGCAGTAATTGTGAATGGTCCTGTATAGGAGAACCAGTTAGTGTCATCAAGACTGTACATAGTTGAGAAGGTGGACAAATCATCTGTTGCTGTGAGGGTCACTACTACATCAGATATGTACCATCCGTTGGCACCAAGAGTGCCAGCGAGGGATATTGTTGTAGTGGGAGGAGTAGTATCATCGATTACATCCAGGACTATGATTGTCACCACTGCAACCGAACTATACTCTATTCCATCAGTAATACGATAGCTAAAAGAGTCAATTCCATACCAGTCTGGAAATGGAGTGTAGATAAACTCCTGGTCAGAAACTATCTCGAGCAAACCAAATGATGGGAAAGAGTCTATCACAGCTAGCGAAAAATCGCCATCAGGATCATTGTCATTGCTCAGGAGTAATGGTGCTGGAATGGTGAGGGAAGTATCTTCATACATGACAAACTCATCGTCTAGGGCTACAGGAGCGTCATTCACTGGAAGGACTTCAATCATCACAGTGGCAATGTTACTGTCTAACAGGAAATCACTTGCATGATAGGTGAAGAAATCAACACCAAAGAAATTAGGCGCAGGAATATAGATGAAAGAACCATCATCAAAGAAAGTCAGTGAGCCTTGGGATGGCATAGTATCTAGAATAGCGATAAGAGGATCACCATCAACATCATGGTCATTCCCTAAAACTCCGGGTGCTAAAACCATCAGTGGATTGTCTTCATAAATCGTGTAGCTATCATCTTCGGCCTCAGGATTGCCGGTGGGAGTGACTGCAGCCTGGAACGGACTATACGAAGAGGAAAATCCATCTGAAGTAATACATGCAGAATTATCAACTAGATCATTTATCAACAGCGGGGACGCGCTCAGCAGCGTGACTATGAACGCGAGGAAAATAGCAAACAGACAGATTTTCTTATTTATAATCACAAAGTTCCTCTCCCAGTTGCGTTGTATGTAAAGATGGCATGCTCATTCATTACGATTCGGAGAGAATCTGGAATGAGTATGCTTTGTGCCCGACCCGAGCAATGTTGTTTGTGATAGACAAAAGAGACTTATAAAACCTCATCATCAAAGGAAAATTTAGATCCTGTAATGGATGAAAACTGAAAATGCGCATTCTGAAACTTATTTCAGGAATTTTTCAGGATCAACACTAATTGTCACTACTTCTCCAATGGCACATTCGATGTCACCAGAAAAGAGCGAACATGTCACAGTAATTCGCCGCTCACTTGCCTCCTTCACTCGAGCTCTGAGGGTCACTGTTTGGTCCATCGGAGTCGGTCGAATGAATTTGACTGAGAGCGAGGCCGTTACATGCATGAAATGATAGTCAGAATTCGCGTTCTTATGGGCTGCAGCATTGGCAGTTCCAGTACCATGACAGTCGATTATTGTTGCAATGATGCCACCATTGAGAACACCTGGAAAAGCAAGGTGATATTCCTTGGGAGTCCAAGTAGCTACTGCCTCATCATCTTTCCAGTAGCTTTTCAGTTGGAGACCGTGCTTGTTGTTCTTACCACAGCCCCAACAAAAGGATGCAAACTCAGGCCACTTGTCTTGAATCGTATCGTCAGGCATACGTATTCTCTCCTTAACATCAGTATGTAAAGATTCCTCAATATTCACGATTAGAGAGCTAGACTCATAACCAGCATGAAAGATATTCTTGGCAATCATGTTATTCATCCTCGCCTTTGTGATTCTAACTATAATTACTGGGATTATCGCATACCCATTTGTCAAGTCTTCGAGACTACCAAAGAACCGACCGTCAACAGTTCTCAGACGACCGCCTACAAAGGATGGTCGAAGAGTCATCGTCTTGGCAGGTGATAGTCTGACACATGGACTCATCGGACATGGCTATGTCAATATAGTACTTGAAGAACTAGACAGGGAGAGATTCATGCTGCTTAACGCAGGTGTGAATTCACACCTCGCTTGGAATCTCTTAGAGCGACTTGGTGAGATCATAGATTGCCAGCCATCAATAATCACAGTCCTAATAGGAACCAATGATGCAAATGCTGCAACTTCTGAGAAGGAAGGCATGGCGTATGTGAAGAACATGAAACTGCCTTGTTTGCCAAACCTCACTTGGTTTCGAGAAACATTGCATTCAATTGTTAATAGATTGCAGAATGAAACCTCTGCATCTATTGCCCTACTATCCATACCTACGATTGGCGAGGTTCCAGATCATCCTGCCTTCAAATTGAGTCTAGACTACGGAAAAACAGTAAAAGAAGTAGCCATTAAAACAGGTGTGACCTATCTTCCGTTGCAAGAGCAAATGGTGGCATATCTTGAGAGTAATCCCGGTTCTCCAAAATATCCGATTGAGAAAGGTAGAGTGCAGATGCTTTTGTCAATATTCAAGCGCTATCTGCTAGGAAAAAGCTGGGATAGCATAGCAGAAGAGGCGGGATTCAGACTTCACTCGGACTATCTCCATCTAAATAGCATCAGTGCGAGGATGGTGGCGGACATGATTAATCAGTTCATCAAATCCACTCAATCTTTCTGAAATATGCAAGCATTATGGTTCCCAAAATCAACATGACAAGCATAATTGTAGTGTATCCGTAAGGCCAAGCAAGTTCTGGCATATTGTAGAAGTTCATACCATAGATACCAGCAATGAGAGTGAGGGGAATAAACACTGTGGATATCACAGTTAGGACTTTCATCACTGCATTCATTTTGTTACTGACACTTGACAAGTATGTATCAAGCATACTTGATAGGGCTTCTCTATAACTTTCTAGGTAGTCATTGATTTGGATAACATGGTCATAGAGGTCTCTCAGATAAATCCCAGTTGCAGGATTGATTAAAGGTGATGGCTCTCTATAGATACGACCGACATTCTCACGCAATGGCCAAAGATTCCTTCTAGCTATGGAAACAATCCGTTTCAATCGGTACATATTCTGCAAAGTTTGAGTCGTTGGATTCTCTATGACCTCATCCTCGAGCTCCTCAATTTGCTCACTGAGAGACTCAGTGAAGACAAAGTACTGATCAACGATAACATCAAGAATAGTATACGCAAGGTAGTCAAGACCGGAGTTCCTAAGATTACCATGACTCTGCTGAAGGCGTGTCATAATTGATTTGAATAGTTCATCTGCACTTTCCTGAAATGTAAGAATGAAGGATTGCCCAAGAATGATACTGATTTGTTCAAGAATCACACCTTCATTTTCTGCAATATTGAACACTTTCAATACAATGAATATGTATTCAGAATGGATTTCCAATTTTGGTCTGTGTTCAGTATTTACAACATCTTCGACTACGAGAGGGTGTATGTTGTAAGGCTTGCAGACATTTTGAACTAACTCTACATCATGAACTCCAGAGAGATGAATCCAGCGTAACATTTGTTTTGGCGAGGGCTGGCTCAAATGTTCAGGAGTTGTGGCGGTTTCTATTCTGATGTTCTCTGCATTGTAATCAACTAGTAGTATCTTTGGGATGTCAATCCGTCTTTGGCCAATGTGAATGGGAGTCCCTGGCGGGAGACCTATTTTATCAGAACTTCGCTTCATTCCTATTTCCCCAGTTTCTATCCAATAATCCTCAAACGGTATTCTATCTTAATTCACCAGACGCACCACTTGCAACGCGAAGAGACCCAAGTACAAGAAAGGTGATTGCTAGCAGCAACTTTAGAGTATATAGACCAAGAGAGGGAAATATTGCGGCAGCAAAACCGAAGAGGAAAACAAGTCCTCCACCTACGATATTCGCAATTCGCATTTCGGATTTTAATCCGGTTTCCATATACCCAACGATAATTCTTGCTATACCAACCAACATCAATCCAAAGGTCAATAATGTAATCAATACGGTGACAGTGAGAGAACTAAGCAAGATTGCTGCAAGAGCAAGAGCGATTGCGCCGATACCACTAACTGCCTTTACAGTTCTTGTGGTTGTGTTTAGCTGTTTCAAAAGCAAGCCTTTACTGAGTTTTGTAAAACCAATAACAAGAAGACCGAGTGCCAACAAAAATACCAAAGTTGCTTCAACAATGAAAGTGTTAAGGATAATCCAAGCGCCTACGAAAATAATCACGAATCCAATGACAATGTCGAAGCCTCTTGTCCAAGGAGGGTATTCTTCAAGCGCCATACTAAAAAGAGAGGAGCTTCATCTGTAAAGAGAGTTTCGATTTATTGGTGAATTGCTTTAAGAAAAACAGAAGCTGAACCAACGAAGATGCTATTCTATAAACGAAGCGTACTAAAGAGAGCGTGAAATACATAATTCAAGCTGGCACCTTGAAGTCTATGCAGAAGGAGATAGTTAGCGTTCCTAGAAATCACTAGGCAGCAACAACATATGCGTCTTCTTATGCCTAAAGAGCGTCTGAATGCGTTGAGGTTCTCACTTCTCTAGAAGTGTCTTGAAAACGTTGTGATGGTCCTCTTCGTCAGATAGAATATCCTCAAACAGCTCACGGGTGACATAATCCTTCTCGGCCATTGCTTTCTCAATGATTTCCTTGTAGAGTTCAATTGCTTCCAGTTCGGCTTTTACATCGTTAGTGATCATCTCTCTGGGCTCGTTGCCAACCACGATTTTTGCAGGAGTCGTTGTTGGGACTTCTCCCAAATAGTCCACTCTTTCAGCGATGCTCTCGGCATGCTTCATCTCTTCAATAGCAATTTTCTTCAATTCCTCAGCAATCGCCAAATGCTCAAAACCATAGATTCGTACATGTTGCCACATGTACTGGATGCTCACTTGAATCTCTCTGGCAATTGCCTTATTCATCATTTCAATCAGTTCTTTCGAAGCCATCTGCTAACCTCCGTAAGATAGTATATTCTACTTGTGCATAGTTTTAGATAAATTGGTCGATTGTGAGTCGTATAATGACCTCCAATACCTACTGGTCATCAGGAATCGAGCCCGGATTGTTCTTTCGGAGATCTTGCCAGTAGTAGACAACGGGTGCGCTTCTATCAAATCCTACAGACTCATAGGCACTACGTGCTGGGATGTGAGGATCATCAAGACCTGTTTCTACAATTGCAATTTTGATATTCTGTGCTCTCAAGTACTGCAAGACATGACGATACATGAACTTCCCCCAACCCTTACCAGCATATTGAGGAAGCACACCATTGTTATCGAGCAATCCGTAACCTATCTCTCTATCGAGCTTGAAAGTGACAAAACCAAAAAGGTCATCATCATTCTCAAGGACCCAGACATACTCTGGATGTTCTGCAAAGAGCTCGTGGTTTTGTTTGGCCTTTCGCTCCTCCCAAGAAATCTCAGGATTTCTGAGTGCATTATAGATATCTTCACCCTGCATAGATACCCAGCTCTCATGAATCGCTTTGTAGCAGATAGCAGTTATTTTATCAATCTGCGGGAAATCCTCTTGTCGAGCATATCGCAGGATAGTTCTATCTCTTTCTGCAATCTTCAATTCATTCTTCTTCATCGCGCTCTGCACTAAAACTCCAAACAATGGAATCGAGAAAAAGATTTGTCCTCTAGCGAAGAGGTTATGTATTGAGTGAACTATTGTTAATATTGATTGAAAATGAAGAAAGAAGATAGTGAGTGGAAACTCTCTCTAAGTCCGGAGCAATACAGAGTTCTTCGACAGTGTGGTACAGAACCTCCTTTCACCGGCAAATAT
>JAOUFI010000127.1 GCA_029858305.1 Candidatus Thorarchaeota archaeon | reverse complement strand
ATCCACGTTCTCTCGAATAGCCGCTGGGATTAGTTCTCTCAATGGAGTCAAGTTTTGAGGAAATGAAAAACGAACCATTTGGTTCATTGCTGGGAAGGGTCTATATTCAGAAGCACGAGCCTTCTGCAGTTGTTTGAGACCCATTGTCAGAGTCCCTTCAAATCGGTCTGAGATGTAAGCTATGTCTTCGGATTCATCGATTCCATAGACGAGAAAGTTATGCTCTCCAAAGTGGTCATCTTCACCTGTGAGTAGATGATTGAGGTATGCCATGTCAACGCAGACAAGACCGGGCTGATTCTGTTGGAGAGTTTCCTTTAGAAAGAGGTGTGCCTTCTTTACATTCTTTGTCAGAATTGATTCAAAGTTACCGCCAAGCCTCTTCGCAGCCTTTCCCAGAATTCCAGGAAACTGTCGACAATCAGATCGATTCATACCGCCGACAATAGGATATGGCATATTCTTCATGAACCAATAGATGAAACCCATACCTGCAGAGATGCCCACGAGCATCGGCTCGCTGATGTCATGCCCTAGATGGTGCATTAAGCGAACCATAGCACTTGTTTGACAGTTCTTTCCTCCTCCGAAGTGCTCAAAATCAAGAATAATTCTATCTGTTCCAATTCCAGCAGGTTCAAACTCTTTCTTTATCCGTTCCTGTGACAACTCTGGATTTCATCTCCTTTATTGTCTGCAATCGGGGTATGACTTATCCATGTTTTAACTTAATTGAAGTCATAATCTCATGGCTATTATAAACAAAAGAAAAAAGAAACAAGTTGAGGTACTCGCGAAGGAATACCTCAACCGATATGAATCACTATCTCTCGACTTCGATCTGTTCCAGTGTCTTGCCCTTAGTTTCAAGTGGTTTACCAAGGAAAGCCAAGAGAGGTACGATCATCAGTATACCGGCAATGACCCAAAACATATCCATTGCTGGATATAAGGCAAGCAGAGCGGACGCAAAGAATGGACCAACGACATAACCCAACCTTGCACCTGTGACACAAACACCGATACTTGTCGATCTTATCTCGGTCGGAAATATCTCTGCTAGATAAACGTAGATCCATGCTAGGACCATAGCCATGAAGAAGAACATACCCCAGTAGAAGTACGAGATTGCTGTAAGACCTAGTGCTGCGTAGCATGCGACTGATCCTAGAGAGCCTAGGATTAGTACAATGTTCCGTCCGCCTTTATCAAGCAGGACTCCAGAAATTAATGCACTAATTGGTAGTAGTAGTCCAGCCACTGTTAGGAGTGTAGTCCATTCATCAGGAGACATGCCTTGAATCGTTGTGAAGAAATATCCACCCCATGATGTTGCCATCTTGAAGGAGATGGTCCAAGCCAAATAAACCACTGTGGCGATACCAATGTATTTGTAATCTTCTCGCTTTAGCTTTCTCAAAGCATCAATAACACCCAATCTTTTGCTCCTTGCATCTCTAGTTTCCACCCATCTCTGAGGATCTTTCATGAAGTACAAAAGAAGTAAGACCACAAACATTAGAACAGCCATTATTCCGTAGCCCCACCTCCAGTCAGTAGCATAGATTAAACGGTTACCCAGGATTGCATATAACGGAATGACTCCAATGAGAAACGCCGCACTTCCATACATTCCCCTCTTCTTTGCTGGAGCTTCTTCTGAAACAGGGACCTCCCATAGATTGGAAGTGGTTCCCATTATCACTAACGAATACAGCAGAAGGAAGATGAAGATGTCAGTAGACAGAAAGACGATGAGAAACGCAGGGACTCCCATCACAAGAGTAAGGAGCATAATCCCTTTTCTTCTGCCATATGCATCAGCAAACCAACCAATAAAGAAGACACCAAAGACTATGATTCCAAAGACACCTTGCAGCATTGCAAAGTAATCTGAGGTTATTCCAAATTCAGTAATCACTAGAGGAAAAGCTGTTGATTCTATTAAAGAAAGCCAGCTATCCATGTTACTCACAAGACCCATCACTACAACAAGAAAAATGAGGTATCTTGTGGATCTTACCTGCACAGAGGCAGGTTCTTCAGAAGTTTCCATTTTACTCTCCTCGACGCGAATGATTGTAATTATCCTGTTTATGCAAACCAGTATTATAATTTTATTACAGATGGTTACTGTAACGAAGTGCTATTCTAATTTGAACTAAGTAAAGCTATCTGTAAAAGGGATTTATTTTCATGAGCTTAGTTTCTGCCCAAATTGAATCCCAAATTCCAGTGCTTTCCTTTCCTCGTCATCAAAAAGGGGTCCTTTTCTTCCAGTGACTTTGAATGACAATCGTCCAATCAATTCAATACCGGACATTTTTTCGCGAACCTTTGTTTCCAATTTCTTTGCTGCCACATCCTTGTTGCCTCCAGTATAGGTATCAAAAACTGCTCCAATCTTCCCCTCTAAATGTACAATCGATGCGCGGTCAAGAAATTTCAAGAGATTTCGTGCTGGTTCTTGATCATGATTCGGGCATCCAAACAATATAGCATCATAATTGCAGAGATCATCCGTGTGTATCTCTCCGGTCTTTCTGACCACACACTCAGCACCTTCATACTCATTGATACCGCTCGCTATTGCCTCTGCAATCTTCTTTGTATTCCCATAGACACTCTCATAGACAACGATGACCTTCTTCATGGAAATTCCCTGTAAAGTCGTCATATCCCTCCCTTATGTGCATTGTTCATTCCACAGCCAAAGCCCTCTTTCATAGAGATCGTTTTCAGAGCCAGATAAGTAGTCTGTGTTAACCGAGGAGAATGAAGCGTATCTATTCAATTGTAAAGGGTCTTGTTCTTTCAGAAAAATTTGCAGCTGGAAAAGCACTTGTAGTGCGAAGCATCTCTCATGGATTCTTATCCAAAGAGCATTCAGTACTTTTTCAAAGGGCATTCATTGATTACAAAAGGCAAAGTAGATTACAATATAAAGTGGCGAGGGGAAAATTTTGAAAAAGAAAGAGGGAGAGGGGAGAAAATTCCCCTCAACCAAAACAGAGGAGGATCTATGATGCGCGGAACTAAATGACGATGTATGGTCGCATCATCTCATTATCTTCATGATCTAAGATATGGCAATGCCAAACATAGCCAGGTCCTTGAGTAGCGTCAAACGGATAGGAACCGCTACCATCGATTGGTGCAAACCTAACACGTATGATCGTTACCTGACCCGGGAATACTTGGATTGTGTCTTTCCATCCCTGTTCATTCAAAGGCGCTAGAGTGGGTTGGCCAATTAGGTAAGCCCCAATTGGGATTGCTACGGGCACCACATCATCAGGCAGAGGTGGCATACCATTCAGAGCCATCCAATCAGTAGCATACTTGGCAGTCTGCATATTCTGACGACTGACTACTTGGAATTGTGTCAGATGCAGGTGGATGGGGTGAGCATCAGCTGTTGGATTGACAATCACCCATTCTTCTGTCGTTCCCAACGATGGAGTTTCAGTAATTGTTCCTGTCCATGTCTGTCCATTCAAAGTGACCATTAGCGGGCCTAGCGGCCCCATCACTTCAAATAGTGTCAGGACACGCTGTAATGTTGGAAGTGGTAAGGTAGGGTATGCTCCCACAAGTGTGGGATTCAATGAAGCAGGCAAAACTGCTGGAGTCTGGCCTGGATTAGAACCTACTGTGAACTGCATGCATTGACCAACTGTCTTGGGATCGGCTGGAGCTCCCTTAGGGAATGGAGTCTTTGCTGTATTCTTCAAAATCACCTTTGTTCCTGCAGGTAGCCCAGAGAAGTCGACAAGAACATCTGCTCTTTCTCCCGGTGCTATTGTGAGTTCGGTGAGTGGTGCAGCAGTTTGAAGATAACCTCCATCACTTCCAATCTGAACGATTGGTAGGAATATATTCAGCGCTGGGACCCAGAATTTGAGAGTGTAGAATCGAGCGTTAGAACCATCTAGTAAACGAAACCGATATTGTCCCTGGTCAACATTCATGTTAGGCCATGCCAGTCCATTGACCATTATAACGTTGCCAAAGAACTCAGGTTGCCAGTAGGGATGAACATTAGGATCGATACCGACTTGTGGGAACCAGAAGCTTCCGTCTGTGTTAAATGTTCTATCTTGTAGCACCAGCGGCATTTCATATTTCCCTGAAGGAAGTAGTGATGCAATAGGGTCAGTAACAGAGTTAGGATCCCTGAGTAGATAGAATCCCGCAAGACCGGACATTACATTGATTCTGGTGATTCCAAGAGCATGATCATGGTACCACAGGGTTGTTGCAGGTTGCGCATTTGGATAATAGAAGACTGCTGATGAAGCATCAGTCTGGAGTTCGGTGTTGTAAGCCGATCCATGAAGACCTGAAGCGGTAAACCATGCCTCCGGATGACCATCAGAGGTTGACTGCACCTCTCCACCATGAAGATGAGGGATTAGAGGCACAGGCGATTGGGCTTGAGGATACCCAGGCGGGTACGGCAAAAATGGAGCTACGATTGTACCCATAGGAATGTTATTTGGATTGGCCCAATGCAACGTAGGGTCTACAGGGAACATATGAGCCGAGGTAATCTTATTCTGGTACTCTACTTGAATTGGAATACCACGAATAGCCTCAAAGGAAGGCCCTGGTTGATTTCTCACATACCCCAAAGAAACACCCGTCAGAGCATCACGCGCTTGGCCACCATAACCCCAAACTGGTGTCATTGGAAATGGAGCGGGCAAAACTTGCTGCATGAAGCTTGTCATATCAACAGTGACAGTCTGTTTTACTATGTTTCCACTGGCATCCAGAACGTTTGCAGGTTCATAGACGGGCGGAGGTCCATTCAACTGATTCACAAACTTGGGAATAAGTGTTGGGTCAAGCAAGCCTACCGGCACTGGTGCCGCTGCTTGAGCAGCTACAACCTGTATGCTTAGCGGTAGAACTATGACCAAGATAATACCCAAAGTTCTTGATAATCGTTTTACATTCGCTAAAAGCATTTTATGCTTCTCTCTCCTATCATAGCCGTTTAATATTCGGCGGAAATATTTCACTATAGTTATTAATATACTATCGCATGTGGCAAAGTTGTTGAGTCAGAGATTTTTTGAATGTTAGTCAGAAACCTGCATCACTCTTTCATAGTCTATCTGTATAAAACTCGACCAAATCCTCTGCAGACGTGATATCTAGCACACTTATTTCAGGAACCATTGAGTTCTCTAACTCTTCGCAGCCTCTTCTTCTCGCTTTCGTCGTTCCTTCTCGATATCCTGAATTCGCTTTTCCTTTGCATCCTGAGCCTTCTTCATTCGCTTTTCTACATCATGGATTCTCTTCTCTGCATCAGAGAGCTCTTTCTTCCTTCGGTTATCTACATTCTTGTACTCTTTATTAGCGTCCTCAAATTCCTTCTTTGCTAATTTTAATTCACGTTCTATTCCTTCGGCACGGATGCGCTTTGTCTCAGCCGTTGTTCTATATCGCTCTACTTCCTCGTCAAGGCGAGCAAGCATCTTATCATACTCAGACTGAAGTTGCTGTTTCTCAATCCCAAAAGCTTTGATATCAGACTCAAATGATCGAATCTTCTCATCCCTTGCTATTTCATCAACCACTGTAGAAACTGATGCAAGACTTGCAGGTACATGCTCTTTAAATGGTTCCACCTTTGGAGGTGGTGGTGCTGGTTCTTCGTCATAAGATTCTTCAACTTCAGGTTCAATCAAGGGTTCCTCGGAAATTAGTGGTCTATCGGCCTCTTCGAGTTCGTCCATTGGAGC
>JAOUFI010000126.1 GCA_029858305.1 Candidatus Thorarchaeota archaeon | reverse complement strand
TAGAAAAGCACTCTACTATGAGGGCTGCAGTTGAGCAGTTCGTGCCAAAATCATTTCCGGAACAGGCACGTGTTGAATTGATGGCATTTCTTGCTTGGGTGATGAATGCCAAGATTCCAGAAGAGGATCCTCTTGATTTCCACAATAGACTGCAACCTACTCCTATTCTTCGGAGTTTAATATTGGGCCATATTCAATGCATTCTTGAGGGAATCGAACCACCTCAATATGCACGTATTATCAATCTGGCAGAACGTGGCGAACTCTTACCCGCAAAACAACCAGCTACAGAAGCTGCACAATTGAATCCATGGAATGTAGCGTGGTACAGATTAATGGAAATGTTTCCTGACCAACAGGGACGAGTTCTGGCATTAACTCATAAAATGAATATAGAAAATGAAATAATAACGAGTCTTCCAGTTACTCGGCAGGAAGCGATGCTATCTAGACAAAACTGGTTCGATAGATTTGCATCCATATTTCATACGTTATTTTTGAAAGGTCATATTCAAAGCACGAAGGTAGGACTTCGTACACTTGTCTACTTCGGGAGCGCCCATAGATGGCCACATAAGCATCTTGCCTGGACTGCAAGGTTAGGACCTCCACATGAAAAAGTGCCATATCTTCAAGTTATGGTAATGCCATCTTCAGCTGTGGAGAGGGTGCAGAGAGTGAGGGCTAACGTATCCATAATCGAGTGGTCTGCTAGTGCTGTCAATCTCGGTTTGTTTAATGTTGAGAATCAGAGATGGAACATCCCACTCTCAAGGTTGATGAGCTCTATGCAAGGTAAAAGGACAAGAAAGGAGTTGAGTAGAGAGTTTAAGCTGAACGAAAAGCACTCTACATTCTTCCCTAACAAGATTGAAGCTGCTACTATGGACTTCCTTTCTGTGGGTATCTATCTGAGTGGTCTTGAACTAGGGATATACCGAGAATTATTACCATCTAGCAACGAAGAGCTAAAGGATATTATCACTTCTCTACGAGAAAGAGGGATCGTGGATATCCAATATTTCTACTCAATTGCAGGCTTAGTTTCTATTTGTCTGATCGCCAACGGACCTTCTTCACAAGTTCAATCAATTTCGCGGTCATTTCTAAAATACGTTCCGAGTACTACTGTTAGACTTGCTAATGGAGGAAATACATCTTACATAATGTCAAGAGTTCCTGAGGATAAAGCCTACGAAATTCTCACAAAGATGCCTCTGCGGGCAAAAGAGTATGATATCGATATCAAAGCAAAACGTGTTGATGCATACGCTGGATATACGAATAATCTCTACTCAAGACTCCTCAAATCAGATGGAACATGGGATGATGATATCTCAAATTTTCTAAGTCAAATTCGTTCTTAAGCATCATTCAATCCATTCTCCGGGCATTGCACCAAAAACACCCTTCATCTTCCTCCTCAGAGCCAATCCTACAATTGCGAGAATCCCCAGCCCTCCAAACATTGGAGTTGTGGTAGCATCAAATTGAAGTGTGAGAGATTCCTTTGCAATAACGATTGCCATAGGATATGTCCGTTCGACAGCTACAGGTAAGCCAGTGATGGTAATGTTCAATGCATGTATTCCTTCACTAAGCGATTGGAAATCAAGACGAAGGATTGAATATGAATTAATTTCGAAATTCCAAGCAGCAAGTCGAGAACCAGTCGGACTGTAAAGTACAGCTGTAAGCGAGCCGTTCCAACCTGGTCTGGATCCAAGAACGCTCACCGAAAGATCAACACTGCAGTTTTGACCTACATAGAGTGTACCTACAGATTCTATGGTGACTACAACGACAGGTGTGATTTCTAATATAAAAACACCTGAGCAGTATGCCTGAGTGGCGGAGCCTGCAAAGGTGACATTGATAATATGTATTCCTGCAAGGAGATCCACAAAATTGGTACTGACAATCCCTCGACTTCCTGTGACAAGGGATATCTCCTGCACAATGACTCCCTCTGTCAATACTCTGATTGTAACCGTGGCCCCAGATATGCCTCCGAGAGCGCCTTCCAAAGTTATGGAGAGTGGTACAATCTCTCCGTACTCAGATTGAGAAGGTCCATCAACTGATATCGAACTCACATGCAGTACATGAACAATGAGCTCGATTGATGTAGCATTCAAGAAGTCATCACCCTCGAAGAGAAGGACAACTCTATACATGCCAACAAGATTTGGTGTCCAAGAAACCTCGGTTCCTACAAGAGAAGAATGAAGTAGCGTTCGAGTAGTTAGCGGGTGTCCGTAGATCTCTCGTCCCAAGGGATCATATAGGCTCACCCAGACTTCTGCACTATCGATTGCTTCACTGAGTGAGTCTAGCAAGAGAAATTCCAAGGAGTGCTGCTCAGATATCAGACCTGGGAGGTCTTCTTTATTAATTGTCAAACGTGTGAGACTTGTGATATCAATGTTGAAGAGTGATATGCTCCCCAGGCGCATATTTGTTGGTAGAATCGTGATATTCAGAATAAAGGAACCAATTGCAAGTCCCTTTGTGTAGAGTGTGACGTTAGATTCATTCGATAGTAGCCTACTCGCGAGATTCTCAAGACCGTTAGGTCCTTGCAGGATGATAATGATATCAAGCTCAGACAAAAGAATGGGTGAAGAGACCTCGTCCAGAACGATGATCTGAATTCCCATTTCAGATGCCCTATCGACTCCTTCAGGAATACTTGCCACTGCTTTTGTGGTACCAAGCACTGTGAGTTGAAGCCCAGCATTTGATGGATGGTAATGACTTGTTCCACTGAATGAGACAACCATGGTGTAGTTGCCCATTCGCTCGAATGTTAGGTTCAGAATAATTGGATCTGTATCCGTCTGAATTAGGTTGCCTTGGACAATAAGACCAAGGGTCACATGATGAACCTCATAATGGACAGTAAATCCCTCCAGAGGTGTTCCACCCGTATCTGTCAGGAGAATTGAGAATGCTGTACTAGTCTGTCCTGCTATAATATCTCCAGATGTAACCAGAGAGAAATCAATCACAGTTCCATATCTAACATTAATCTCTGCATCAGCACTTACAGGGAGATATACTCCTAATCCACTAAAAGATGTAATAAAAGTCCAAAGTCCTTCATCATCTATTGTAACACTCCATGTCACATGACCTGTAGCGTTTGTCACAAAAACAACAGGACCAAACGAGCTAGAACCTGGACCATCAAGAGAGAGTACGATATATCTTCCGACAAGAGGCATATCATTATGGTCCAGAAGTTGAGTAGTCATATCCAATGTCTGCCCAACCTCGAGTTCGTCGGTTGAGAGAGTGAGTTCAAGTTGCGTTATCGAGTAGATCGTGTGGTGTGTTGTGCTCGCAAATCCATGGACTGAAACAGAACCGGATGAGCTAAGTACCACTGAATAAAGACCGACCATGGTTGGAGTGAAGTCGACAATAGCCAGTCCTTCTACAATTGGTACTGTCACTGAGTTCGTCCATTGTCCAAGTTTGACAATCTCGCCATATGGATTGTAGAGAGAGACTGTCACAGTTGGACCATCGACTAAACCATCAAGATCATCCAATACAAAGATGGTAATGTTGGTCAAGGTGTGTACTGAAGCTGGCGCTGGAAGTAGGGAAACAGTAACATGACAGAATGTCTTTACGATTAGTTGTTCTTGAACATCGCCACCAATAAGGAACTCATCAGTAAGAGGACCCGCATTCACATGCAATAATCCATAGGTCTCCATCGCAGTGTATACCACAGACGCCATCCCCGTGGAGTTCGTGAGAACATCAGTACTCCAAACTGGGACTAGGTCCATCCCGAGCACCTCAAAACGGACTGTCACACCAGATCGCGGGATTGTTGATTCTAAGGCATAACAGAGAGTCGTCGATTCGAACAGACTAAGCTGGGCTGGTGAGATTGAGAGCGACCCGCTAACAAGTTCTAGAATTGAAGTTGAAGAGACCGTTGAGGTTGTCAAGAAGTAAATATTCCCTAGGTGTGTGACGGTGATTGTTGCTAGACCTCCTTGCGTCGGATACCAAGTAAGGACTGAGAAGCCTGCTTCTGACAATATCTGAGCTTCAAAGACTATAACACCGTCCTGTTCAATGCTCAGCTCAATGGTTCTTCCCACAATGAAATTTCCTAATGCATCGGTGAGATTGACCTGAAACTCCATCGCCTCACCTGTGATGGAGCTAGGGTCATGTGCAACATAAATTGAGGGTGTCACAAACACGCGTTGTGGAACGACATCGCTGGCAGAGGCGTTTAGTCCATAGCCTTCGTATGTGGCCCTTATGATGAAATCCCCAACATAGAGGAAGGTCTGAGCAAGTATACATTGACCTGCTGCATCTGTCGTGCGAGTAACTGATCTCAGAACTGTACCGTTGTTCCATACTACATCGATATGAATAGTTGCTCCAACCAAAGGCGCATCCGCGAAATTGGTAAGGGTCGCTAAGACTCCTACTGTTGAACCCTGCTCGATAGGTTGTCCTGGAATTGTAATTATGAGCTCGGTTGCAGCTGACACTATGGTGCCTGAATCTGCAGAGGTCTCTAAGAGCCAATCCTGAGTCGAAAGAAGGACTTCAATATACAGAGTGCCAGGTGTAGAAAGATTGAGGATAATGCTTACCTGGCCATCATTATTTGTGACATAATTGCCATCGATGAGATAGACAACATCGAGTTGAATAATAATGTGTATTGCTACCCCCTCTATGGCTAGTAGGTCGTGGTCTTTGAGTGAAATAGTAACCAAATCTGTTGTAGGGGCAATTGCATCGATTGGCAGTTCTAGATTAAGCTGTGGGGTTTCATAGATGTCCACTGTAGTTGTTGATAATGCCGCTTGATAGAGCCCTTGTCGTGGAGATGTCACAGTGAGTTCATTAACACCTCTCATTGAAGGTATCCATTGAAATGTGACCGAGCCTGCAAGTGTCAAGGATGTGTTTGTGTAAAGGACAACTCCTCCAGGCCCCCTCACTGTAACTGTAATGGAGATGCCTGAGATGAGTTCTCCGATATGATTGCGTGCTGTCACTTGGATCATCTCTTCAGCTCCCACTTCTGAATTTGAAACAGTGCTAATGCTGAGTGCTACAGGAATGATAATTTGGAAGTCAATACTCTGCGTAGCTGATGCTCTGAATAGTGTACCACTAAAGATTGCCTCGAGTCTATATGCTCCTGCAGCGCTCGCGACCCATGACATAGAAACATAGCCACTTGAGTTTGTGATCAACAGCTGTTCAATGAGGACAGTCGAGGGCAAAAGAGTGATCCGAATTAGTACTGACTGCCCCGGTACAGGATTTGAAATTGAGTCCTTTAGTCGTGCCCATGGTCGATATGTGTTACCGATTAATTCCTCTGTACCGAGACCTCCGAGCTCCAGCGAGCTCGAAGACCATGAGATGATCGAATCTGATGTGGTTGCACCTAGTAGGAAAGCAGAAGGTGAGAATTGAGCCTGTAGGAGATAGATTCCATTCTCCGTCAATGAGAATGCTATGTTAATGTGACCCGTTCCATTTGTAATAAACCAAGAGTCGATTATTGTGGTCGAAGATGGCGCAATTACCACTACATGAACAGTCTGTCCATTCAATGCTTCTCCCTGAGTAGTTGCTAGAAGTAACTGGAGATTCGAAGTAGAATATTGGTTCATTGTACCAGTCCCTGTAAACAAAAGAGAGGTCTCTTCGTAGGAGTGGATTGTTCCTTCTACCTGACAGCTGTCAAGCGTGCCATTTCCAGCAAATGAGAGGGAAAATACA
>JAOUFI010000030.1 GCA_029858305.1 Candidatus Thorarchaeota archaeon | reverse complement strand
CAAAGAGGATTCTATCTGAATACTTCATCACGAACTCGCGGGCTTTCTTTACATCTTTGCTAAGTTCTCTAGCCATCCATCGGGAGGAGGCGGTGTCAAGAATAATATTGGGAAATCTCTCAAGCCACTTTTCAAGATTAGGAAGCCTATGGATTTCAGGCTGAGCTCCAAAATGAGGAATTTGAAAGTGAATCTTTGAATGACGCTCCATCACATTTTCAAGCTGGAGCAGATTCTCATCTTTCGTCCCATATACAGATGCATCTTGGTAGTGGAGACTAAAGTAAGTATCCGGATCTGCAACATGAATAAGAAGAGGAAGGTCGTTATCCTCTAATGCTTGAAATATGGGGTCGAGCTTGGGATGATCAATTCCAAATTCATGAGGTACATTCTCGATGTAATTTCGCCACCTTGGACCAAACCATGTCTTAGCAAGGGAATATCCTTCTTCTTTTGTCTTAGCGATATCTTCAATCACTGGTTCTATATTGAAGTGGGCAATATCGGTGAGAGAGAGGTATTTGGCAAAGACAAACCTACCAGGGTATTGTTTCTTTGCAAAATCAAATCCATCTTTTGAGTGTACAATACCAATTTGAGCAGCTATCCCAAACTCTTCTTCGATGCGTAACATCTCATCCAGTGTTTGGGATTCGCCAATGTGAGTGTGTGCATCAAAGATGGGGCCCTTGTACTTCCAAGTTTGTGTCAAAGTGAATCACTTATGCGAATCATTCACCTATTGAAAAGGAATTCCTTGTAGACACATGCTTTAGTGAAAACTGCGTCGATGGATTTTCTTTTTTTGTACAAAGTACGAGAAACAAAATGAATGATAGAGGTTTACCTTCATGAGAGCTATTGTACTTCACGGAAGCCCTAGAAGAGGTGGTAACTCTGACACACTCGCAGATTACTTCATTCGGGGACTCAAATCAGCCGCTGAGGTTGAGGTGCTTGATTTCATCCTGAATGACATGAAGATAAGACCATGCCAAGGATGTGAATCCTGTGCAACCTCAGAGAATCACAAATGCGCAATTGATGATGATATGCACCAGATCTACGATGTCTTTGCTGGTGCTGATGTAGTTATTTGGGCAACCCCGATGTACTGGGGATATATGACAGCTCAAATGAAAACTGCATTAGATAGAATGGAGGCTCTTGCTATGGACACTCAAAAGTACTGGGTCGATAAGGAGTTTGTAGCGATTCTTACATATCGTCATCACTATCAATCAACGGTCGGTTTCTTTGAGCGCGTTCAAGACTACTTCAGATTCAAGTTCAGCTCAATATTGTATTGCTCCAAAAATGTCGATGGGCCAGAGGACTACCATGTATCAACATGCTCAGAGAAATTGGATGAAGCTAATCGACTCGGAAGGGAGATCGGTCTCAGGATTATTTCCCAAGATCTTGAAATTCTTCCGTAAAAGACGAAGACACTGACTTCAGAGTTTCAAGATTATGAATTAGATAGATGATAGAATCAAATTCTGTATCGCACCTAGCTAAGATTTGTAATATCGTTCAATCAAGTAGACTTCTTGAAGGGAGTTCTAGAATGGCGGTAGAGCCACACTTCAACGATAGAGCCCTTTCGTCCTATATTTTTGGGGAGTGTACCACGCAGCGTGTGTTTGTATGGACGTAGCTTGATAGAACAGCTGGTTAGGTCTCCTTCTCTGGGAGCAATCCCACCTTTGTAGCTGCCTTCCTCTAGATTGTAAAACTCCTTAACATATTTGGGAACATAGAATCCGAGATGAGTGTTATCAATTGTTGCTAATCTTGCCATGAATCTAGTCGGCAAAAATATCACCTCTTCACATATCTCAGTGAATAAGAAAAATCCTTTCATCTCTTGGGTATGACCAAGATTTGGTTGCAGGAGTGGATTGGTAAAAGTGTTGGAGTTCATGATTGAGGTTAGGCTTCATATACAAAAGAATAATGATGAATGTTCAGAATTCTATCTAGAACACTGGTGATAAAATCAATGAAACGAGTTCTCTTTCTCTGCACAGGCAATTCTGCCAGAAGTCAAATGGCAGAGGCACTTCTAAGACATCTTGGTGGGGATGATTTTGAAGTGTACAGTGCAGGAACAAGACCTCAATCAGAAGTCAATACTTTTGCTATTGAAGCGTTGAAGGAGCGCGGAATTCCAACAGAAGGACTCTATCCAAAGCCTGTCAAAGAGTTTGTCCAGCTGGAGATTGACCTTGTGGTCACTGTATGTGATAATGCCAGACAGGTCTGCCCACACTTTCCTGGAGCAAAACGAATGGAACACTGGTCGCTGGAAGATCCTGTTGCTTTCCAAGGCACTTATGATGAGATTCTTTTCGTATTTGGAGAAACTCGTGATGAGATTGAGAGAAGAATTCGCTCCAATATCCTTAAGCAATGATTATTGTCCAATCCAACCCTCGAACTTTCTCTGAAGAGTCCTGCTGTAAACCTTCCTCCAATCGTAATCAACTCTTTGAGACCAGTTATACACAATCTTTGGATGGATATAGGACTTCAAGGAGGTACCAAGATTCCATGTGCGACTGTCCCTAGCAAGAACAAAATCAATCTCAATTTTCTGCTTCGCCTGTTCTACATTACTCATACGGTTTCTAAAGGTCTGAACAACTTTCTCTGCAGAAGCTATGCGTTTTGTTGAATCCTCTTTCCATTTGTTAAATGACTCTTGCAACTTCTCCAAGGATTGCTTGCTCTTCTGATAGCGTTCCCTAGCACTGACTAGGCCTACTTCTGCACTCTCTAGTTTCTCTCTAGTTCTATCAATTCGTTCTTGAGCAGATTCTAAACGTTCCTTTTTTGTTGTCTTCCCTTTTCGTCTACTTGACCGGGTGCTGCTCTTTTGGGCACGTGCGTTGTCCCAAGCAACTTTTGCCCTATCACGTTTCTCTCGCCATGCGGTAACAGATGTTTTGTATGTTTCAACCGTTGATTTTCGTTTTCCAAGTAGCTCTTGTTTCTTGCTTCGTGCAACAGATTCTTTCTTCTTGATTTTTCTTAGACGTAGCTGTTTTTCACTCAATTCCAATTTGGCTTTTTGAACTCGTTTTTCGGCTTTCTTAATGCGCTCCTGATATCTGGTAGCACTACTACTCCAACCTTTTGCGGCCTGTTTCGTGTGGTTCATCACACGAGCCACTTCAAGATTTGCTCGCTTGAATGCTTCTTTCTTGATAAACTCAGGATCTGCCTTCTTCGCCTTGCTCTTCTTGAGCTCCTCGCGCATGATGGTCGAGGCATGATAAGTTCTAAAGACCTTGGCTGTGAGTTCAGGATATACCTCGCTCAAGAATCGATTCACATGCGTGCTACCAATACTCGGGAAGATTTGTGCAATCTTCTTGGGATCAGCTTTAGTTTTCTTGGTCTTCCTCGCGTTGAAAGATACTATCCTCTCATTGGCATTATCATGGAGTTCCTTCAATTCTGTATAAACATCAGGATTAGGGGTGATTTCCTTATGCCATGGTACACTGTCCTTTCCAAGAAAGTCAAAGACTATTGAGTCCTTTTTGAATGTCAGATGTTCTACGCGTAGTGTTGTTGCGCCTACTGTGTCAGCCTCATCGGGATCTTTCTCGTCACCAACCCTTAGGCTAAGACTATCAATTAGATAACAAGCCGCAGCCACCATTCTTCTCTGGGCTTTATCTGAACGCAACCCGTCCATGATATGGTCTCGAATCTCATCAATCCGTTTCTCAACCTTGAGCGCCTTGTCGAACTTTGCAGACTCTCGTTCCTGTTTGATGGGGGTACTATCATGCAACCAGATGTACTTCACCTTTCCAGTGAGCTCATCGGTCCATTTGGCAATCCACATCGTATCAGGAGCCCAAATCAGTTCTTTCCACTCATCTTCTAGCGTCTTTGCAGCCTCTGGATCAATATTCAGAGTGATATCTTTCCGGGAGGCGCCCTGTTTCCATCTACCTCTGAGGGGGTGTTGACCGCGTCCCATAAATATCCCAGAGGGCTCCGTCTGATAGTTGCCGAGCTCCATTCGCTCTCCATCAACTATCGCAAAACCATACTTCTCCTTGAGGCGATCTCTTAGGGCTTTCCTCTCCTCTCTTTGAGCTTTCTTTTCTTCAGAAGTCATCAGTTCCTTAAGAGCTCGTTCCTCATTCACTGCATGAATGACCTCGGCAAAGTCTACTTCCTCCACTCGTAGTGGGGGTCTAATTCCAAGAGCTTTACTAAAGTCAGTCATGAAGTTCTCAGCAAATACTGGATCTTCGACATAAGGCGTGCCGAGTTTTCTGACCCAAGCAACAGCCATTTCTTCTTGTAGTTGAGATAGAATCACTTCGGTGTTTCGAGCAATAATCTTGAATCCACTGGCTGGTAGTGAGCCTATGACAAGAATGCCATTATGTTTTAGTGATTCCATGGAGATGCCTCGTACGTGGTGTGACTTGTCAGTGATAACAAAAGGGTTGCGTTACCGAATCAAGCTGTTGAGGAGTTAATCCTTTAGATAGCGCAAATCATTTTCCTTTTTACACTGGTCTGCGATGTTCAACTAAGCGATTCACATGAACCTAAGAGAACTTTCTGATGCAGTTCTGATTGAACCAAAATGGCAGGCAGTATGGTATCTTACAAATAGTACCTTTGCATCCTTAACTTGCCTTGCTCTATCACGATGGGGATATCTTCCTTGGGACGATGTAACTGCGCTCCTTCTCGGATTTTTTGTTCCTTTGGGCATTTATGGATTCAAATCGATTAATGGATGGTACAGATACAAGATTCGCTATGGAACATATGCTGTGACTGAGAAAAATCTCGAGCTTGCCTTGGAATTGATTGATAAAGAAGAGTGGAAGAGAGCTCTTAGATATCTGAACTATATTCTAAAAATCATGCCAGGACATACTAGGGCATTATACTATTCTGCCGTGTGTAAAGAGAAACTTGGTGACCCCATAGGCGCGAATACAAGTATTGGAGAATATCTGAAGAATAATCCAAGCGATATGGAAGCGTTAGCTCTCTCAGAACGTGTAACAAAATTGAGTAAATGAGCTGAAATAGAAATGGTGCGGCCACCGGGATTCGAACCCGGGTCACGAGCTTGGATTTGCATAGATATACCTGATATTAAACAATTACAATAGAGGCGGCGATGTTCTAATACTTGATTTACGACTAATTTATTAAGAAGCAAACTGAACATGGATTTGGCATAGAAACGCTTAGCAATCGTGGCACTTGAAGGGAGAATAATGAGAATTAACGCTAAATTGGTTATATTAATACTACTTATTCCGATGTTCGGTATCGCAATCTCATCACCTGAAACTCAGGATATCATGATAGTATCTACTGACAACACAGATTCGAGTGTGAACATAGCAATAAGCACCATCTGTGGTCAAATCAATGATGACAGCGTCATTACTGAGATATCCGACTATGACTCAATAAGAAATATCCCATCTTCTGTGGATGCACTTATTCTCATTGGACATGGAACTATTGAGGGATTGGTAACTGCTGGAAAAGTCATTAGCTGGGAAAGTCTTTATGATATACTTGATATTCTTGGTGTCGACATCTCTATAGTTCTTGCTTGTTTCTCACCAACAGATACTGAAAAAAACATATACGGATTTGAAGGTTTAATTGATGCAGAGGCAGGAGCGATTCTTAGTTGCTTTCTTATTCAAGAAAAAATATTACGTCATACATCTATAGACATAGATATCGATGATGTTATGAAAGCACAAAATGCAATGCTACATCCTTTAGGCTCTGTTCTGTACTTTGTTCATGGTTATTTTGGGAATACCGAGAGTTGGAATGATCTGTACTCGTACTTGGATGATCATGATATATTATCGGACTACGATTCGGTGGCCTATTTCGATTATACAGAATATTGGCTGCAGCTATTTCCCGAGTGGGATATATATGATGTTCATGAGAACTGCATCGTGACAAGTTTTGCATGGCGTTTGGTAGAAGACATCGTCAATGCAGGTTATGAAGCTGGAACACAGATTGACATTGTAAGTCATAGTCTGGGAGGCTTAATCGCTAGGGAAATGCTCCGCTATTATCGAAGCACTCTCAGAATATGTGATATAGATGTGGGTCGAGTAATCACATTAGGCACCCCTCACTATGGTACTTACTTGGGCGATGGGTCAGTACCGAGTGAACTCATCCTTTTCCTGACTTCACTTTGGGGACCTAATTGGGATAGTAATCTACTGGATACACTGGTTCCTGAAAGTGACTTCTTGCTAACTCTTAACGATAACCCAGCACAGTATTCATATGATATCGAATGGACGACAATCTCTGGCACTGATCTTGGTCTGGGGATTCTTCTGCTCTACTACCACAGCGGATTCAACGATGATGTAGTTGCTCAGTGGAGCGCACATCTCTCGTTTGCATCACAGTATTGCGTTTTGGCAATCAATCATGCCGGATTGCAGATAGATCCTAACAACGGCAATCCAGACCGACCATTTGACATCATTGCAAATAGCTTAGGGCCCGAGATAGACTCAGATGGCGATGGACTCAATAATATAGAAGAGCATTTAATATATAATACAGACGCTTATGATTCTGATTCTGACGACGATGGATTGTCAGACTATTCAGAGGTAGTTTTGTACAATACGAATCCCAATGCCTGGAGTACGGATGGCGATATTCTCAGTGATTCACAGGAGATTGCTTGGGGGTATAATCCAAATAACACATATGATCCAATCAATGCTCAAGAACTCACTTACAGTGCTTGGCAAGTGAATGGAGTGACAGGGTATGTTCGAGCCAATCATTATTCTGCGATGGACTATGTGAAAGTCTATGTGAGATATAAGTACAGCACGGGTATATGGACCTCGTACTTCTATGTTGGCACGGACTATACACCCACCTACTATGGTGACTACTATGTGAGTTGGGAGCTCCTACTAGGATTTGTACAAATGCAGGTGAATGTTAAGGCATATGACGCAGTAGATCACTATCTTGGTAGTGACCAGCAATATGTCACACTGCCCGGAGGCGGAGGCAAGCCAGGTGATCCGTTACCAGAGTAACAGGTTACAGCTTGATTTGCTTCTGCCCAATATACATCCGCCGAAGGCAATTCGCACTCTAACGAAAAAACAAAAGCAAAAAACGAAAAAAGTGACAACAGGGTCTAGTTCATATGACGACACAAAGCGCCATTTTAAATGCGCCACCTAAGTCTGCCTTAACGGCCCGATTATTCGGGCCATTATCGATGCACTGCAAATTGGGAAGTTTCAATTCAATGGTTGACTGAATTACGGATTTCAAGGTGTAGAGTAATATGCATGGACATTTTGACGAGCTCATTGTGATATCAATCCTCACCTTGATGTTATGCGGAAGTTTCGCCAATACTGCCTCTGCCAGCAGCGTTCAAATCTGGTATTCTCTTGATAATATGTACTACAATTCAGAAATGAGCTACAGAGATGTGGAATTCCTAAACGGAACACATGGATTCGTTGCGGGTGTAACGACTGAAGGCATTGGAGGAGGCGTTATCTTAGCTACAAACGACAGCGGCGACTCTTGGTTCGAAGTATACCATGATACGAACCAGACATTCAGGCAAATTTCGATTGTTAATCAGAGCACTATCTGGGTTACAGGACGAGGTCGATTAGTGTATACAACAAATGGAGGTCAAAACTGGCAGAATAGTTGCACAATAGGATCGGGAACATCAGGCTTGAGTGCAGTTGCTTTCATCAACAATACTCATGGTTGGACCTCCACAAATGATATACTCTATGCAACTAGAGATTCAGGTCTTACATGGTTAGCCGTGGAATCATGGAAGTATAATGACACATCCAGAGATTTCTACATCAATGCTTCAAATATATGGATAATTGGCTATTATGGAATATATTATAGTTCAGACCTCGGAGATACTTGGTCGCAGCAATTCAATTACGGAGGCTGGGCACTTAGTTTTGTGGATAGTCATACTGCGTGGGCTATCGCAGATAATATGCTGGCATATTCTGCGGACGGCTTGAACTGGAACACTCTTACACCTCCACGCCCATCGCCATTAGGAGGCTTCAATCCCCCATATTTCTCTGACATCCTATTCTTGACGAGCTCGGTTGGCTGGATTGTAGGATTAGAAACGCCTGTTGCCTTTACACCAAATGGAGGACTAGATTGGTTCACACAGAATGTCGAAACAGATGCACGTATGAACGCAATTGAATTCATCAATGAAACCTATGGCTGGATGGTAGGAGCAAAGGGGACAATTATGAGAACTCAAAAGGGTAATCTATACGGGGAAAGATTGTGGAAAGGATTGACGGACCATGTCATTGTATTGCCCATCGTGATAGCATTCATCGGAATCACCTCGTTATTCATGATACGCAGACACGTTAGGAAGTCGAGAGTTTTGCCAAATCAAAGCCAGGGACCGACATCAATCGAGCCTGCTTGAAAAAAGCCCGTTTCAAGCAACATCATTGGTCTTTTGAAATAGCCAAAGATAATTGTTGAGAGAGATGGTGCGGCCACCGGGATTTGAACCCGGCTCAGAACCTTGGAAGGGTTCTATCCTAGACCAGGCTAGACTATGGCCGCAGGCGTTAAAACATGACTGCTTGTGTTTGCGATTTAAGAGTATTGATAAAGTGAATCATACCAGACAGGTCAGTGGAAGGCTTCTATCCTATGGGTATCTGCCTTCAATAGGATTTCTCATTCACACTTCAGAGCTGCTTGATTGATTGTCAAAGGCCATTTTGGATAATGAGCAGGGAAGTCTCGATGTAGCTATTCTCCATAGGATTCGCATCTGCTATAATCAACAGGACACAAATGTACGAACCATATGATTCCCCAAGGTTATCGCCCAAGCCAAATCCTCCACCACCATCCCATGTTTGGTTCAATCGATAACCTGGGAGTAACGCAAGACGACCCTCTTCATCAATGGAATTGAACTCGGTGGAGTTCATCGCAACGATACCAAAATAGAAACTTAAGGAGTCTGAGGCATTCCCCCAAGTTTCAATAAAACAGTAAAAATACAGGCCATTAAAGAGACCTGGGTATGGTGGTTGAACATCGACGCCATAAATGTTCCATTTCCCCACTGAAATCATCTCTTTGTCGCCAGGACTGACATAATGAATGAATAATGTGCTATTACTCAGGTATGTGGTATACATCGACACGCCTGCCATCATTGATACAAGGAGAGCACCAATGACAAGTGTTGTCAGTCCTCTCTGAATCCGCAGACCACGTTTGATGCGATTGGTTAGCAAGCCTTTCTCAGTAGGAACTGCTGTAGACCAAATCTCTTGACTTGGAGTTATGCCTCCTAAGGCAATCCAGCGCTTCGAATTCCTAATCATAACCTTCTGCCCTACGATGACTAACATAATCGATATTATACCAAGAAGAAAGAATGCAATAGCAAGACTCTCCGTTGAAAAAGCAAATCCTACAAATTCAATCATTCTGTTAGCATTCTCGAACTGATAGCCACTCAGTACAATTGCCAGCGCGCGGACCATGTTATGCGGGCTCAGAAAGGCTAGGTTTCGAGTGAGTGAATAGGTCCAGGGATTGGACACTGTGTTCCAACCACCAAGAAATGCAATTAATAGAGTCGACACACACCCTAGTATCGTACATAGCCGTGAGTCATCTGTGAGGATAGCAAGAGATGATGCTATCAAGGCTAGTAGTACTGATCCAATCAGCGATGCTCCGAGGACGGCTGGGAAAAAGGAGAAGTGGTTGAAGCTGACAGGGTAATACGCCATTGCAGCAAGAATCACTGGGTACAAGAATACGACGACGGTGAAGATAATTGTGAAGCTGGTTGTGAATACTAGGATATGAAGAATACGGATTAGAAACGCTTTCCTTGTTCCAATCTCTTTAATCTTACACAAGAGGTAGAGATGAGATGAACGACTACCAAGTAATAGACCCGCTGTCAAAAAGAAAAACAGGCCAGTAGCAAAGACCATAGAAACGGTGTTTGCTGAGAAGATGAGAGGTGCAAAGTCATAACTTGAACCTATAGGACTCGCAAGGAGTAGACCAAGAGATGCAGATACTGTTCCTCCGATAATGATGAGAACCAAGTCTCGTCGAGAGAACCACGATATTCTTGATTCATCCATTGTAGGACTATGATTTGATTGAAGAAATTCCCCCATGACATGGATTCGCGAATATATCTAGATATGAGTCTTTTGACAGTAGGAACATTGTGTTGAAAAACAACCTCACAGGAAATGGCAGAAACAAGAATGTAGAGGGACTGTTCGAGGATGCTAGGTGTGAACCATCAAAGATTAGATCTAAGAGTATCGTCTACGAATCACATCTATTCGCTCAGAGTATATCCAGAGGACTTCAGCACACACGTGCCAAGCCATCATGACTTCTCTATCGAGTTCCAGATGTAGGTCGAATAGCTGCTTGATGTCCTCTGAGAGATCACCATGCGGGAATGCACCAATGCCCACGACTACTGGAACTGATGCATCATCTGGTAACAAGTCCCTGAAATCCTGTACACCAGTTCTTTTTCCGCCCTCTATTGCTAGGATTGTTGTAGTACCACTGTGTTCTTCCTTCAGCTTGGAGAGTAGATCAGTGAGGGTCCGTCTAGTGATTTCAAGCAGCGGTTCTCCCTCAACAGGAACACGCTTTTCGATGAGCAATTGCTCCATGAGACCCACGAATCGATCGTAGTTACGAGGGAGCCGAACTTCGGGATTTATCTCAACAACTCGTTTGTCTTGAAGATGGAGATAGACTCTGAGGAGTCCTTCCTTACAGAGGGGGGTTTCTAGGAGCGTCACAAGGGAATGGAAAATAATATCAGGTCGACCTCGTCTATCGCTCTTGTCTAATTTTGTCATCGCCCTACCATGATATGTTTGATCGAGCAAGATCTCGTTTGGTTTCTTCCCCTTTCGACCAGCCTGTTTCTGAATGTCCTTGAATGAAGATATCTCAGAGGGCACAATCTCCAAAGCACAGTCTAATAGAATCACAGTCAGCATGATAGACCCCTAATGTAGTGAGTTACACGAACAATTTAAGCAGTTTGAACGCTGTCTAAAGATCAAGAGGTGAATCCTTGTCAAAGAGAAAGTTCGCAAAGGAAAAGATACATCGACTCGCACAGGCAAGGATAGGGATTCTCTGGAGACAGGCTCTGCAAGAGGCAAAAATACGACCGGAGATTGCTCGGAAACAGATGTTAAGCGCTCGGAAGATTGCACAACGAGCACGAATCAAAATCCCACGAGAAGTCAATAGAAGGATCTGTAAAGGGTGCGGCACTATCCTGATTCCCGGAGATACCTGTAGAGTCAGGATTAGGCATAACAGGTCGAGACATGTAGTGGTCACATGCACAGAGTGTGGACATATCAAGAGGTATTATGCATCCTAGACAAGGTCACAGGCATAGGTTAATCAAAGATGAAAAAGACAAAACGAGTGATGAAGAATGAAATCTGAAGCAGATCCTGCAAGAGTAAAGATAGCATGGCAAGATCCAGCAATGGCTCAGATTGGAAAGGGAGGAGTCTCAGATAATCTAGTCAAGGAAATTGTGCGCCTACTTAAGAAACATCAATACATCAAGGTTCGTATGCTACGCAGTGCAATGGAAGAGAGTGACAAACTTGAGCTCATCAATAGTCTGTGTGAAAAGACGGGAGCCAGACTTGCAGGTGTTCGAGGAAATACTGCAATTATATTCAGGTTTCGTGCGTCTCAAAGAGCATAAATCAACAAGCTTTTCTCCAACACAACGACAATCTTTTAAGCGGAGTCTAGACGGTGACTCCAGCCTTTTGAGGTAGGTCTCCGGCCGAAATCGTGTTAGGTGACCGTACTCAATAAGATTGGTGACTGATAATGCCTACAGTCTATGATATCCCAGCCAACATCCTGATTCGGCGACTCGCTCAGGACCTGAAGTCTAGAGAAGAGATATCTCCTCCAGACTGGGTTCCATATGTAAAGACTGGAATCCATAAAGAGAGAGCTCCGGATGATGCGGACTTCTGGTACGTCAGATGTGCAAGCATCCTGAGGAAACTCTATCTCTACGGACCAGTAGGAACTGGAAAATTGCGTATCGCGTACGGAGGAAGGAATCGGCGTGGAAACCATCCAAACGAGTTCGCCAAGGGCGGTGGTGCAATCATTAGGACTGCACTACAACAACTCGAACGGGCAGGTTTCGTGAAAAAACGTGGTGGCAAGGGACGAGAAATGACTGATATAGGTAGGTCATATATGGACAAGCTATCAGGGACCTTGAAGTTGGAACTCTCAAAGGCTATTCCAGAGCTTGAAAAGTACTAAGCCAGGTGACATGGCAGAATGAGTGATGATGAGCTAGAAGCTATTCGCCAAAGAAAATTGGCATCCCTTCAGCAACAGGCACTCAGAGAAAAGGCAGAAGAACAAGCTGCTGCTGAAGTACAGGCTCAGAAAGAGGCAATACTAAGGCAGATTCTTACGCCTGAAGCAAGGCAACGATTGACCAACATCAAGATGGTAAAACAGCAGTTTGCTGAACAAATCGAGATGCAGTTAATTCAGCTTGCAAGTTCTGGCCGACTCAAAGGTCAGGTAACTGACGAACAATTGAAGGCGCTCTTGCAGCAGCTGCAGGGAAAAGAGCGCGAACGAAAAATAACATTCAGGTAAAAGCTGCAAAGGTGATTAATATGGCACGAAACAAGCCACTCGCAAAGAAACTTAGAATGGCAAAAGCAATGCGGAGTAATTCCTCTGTACCATCATGGGTCGTTATGAAGACCGGTGGTAAGACCAGAAGAACACCAGGGCAGCGAAACTGGCGCCAGTCAAAGCTGAAGCCATAGTAAGGTGGGTCTAAATGTCAAAGAAGAAAGAAACCAAAGCCAAGGTCTCTAAAGAAGAACCAGAACTGGAAGAGATTGAAGAGATCGATGAATTAGAGGAAGCACCCACTGAGGTAGAAGCACCTAAGGCTGAAGAGAAAGTTGCTGAAGAGGCTGTACCTGAAGAAGAGGAGATTATTGACGAGCGCATTTACACGGTCCCCCTACGGAGAGCATATTGGACTGGTAGTAGACCTCGTCGAGCCAATAGATCCGTGAGAATTCTCAGAGAGTTTGTTGAGAAACATATGAAACCTGAAGAACTTCTTATTCAGCCCGAAGTCAATGATCGAATATGGGCTAGAGGCATTCAGAAACCACCAAGAAGGCTCAGAATCAGAGCTACTAAGAATTCAGATAATCTTGTACGTGTCTATCTTGCGGAGGGATAGCCTAGAATGATCGCCCGAACGAACTTCGAGGGCGATTCTAATGTTGGAGCTTATGGAATCGCCACAGACCGTTTTGTATTTATCAGCCCCAATATTTCAGAGAAGAGTCTGAGCGATGTGGAGAGAGTGTTTAACCTCCCACTAATTCAATCCACTGTTGCGACATTAGATGCAGTGGGTCTTATGTCAGCAGCCACTTCCAATGGAATTCTTGTTCCCTATACAACTACAGATGAAGAACTGAAAACACTGAAGAAATCTTCAGAGGTCAATGTAGACTGGATTGATGACAAGATGACAGCTCTGGGTAACATCATCGCAGCAAATGATAATGGAGCTATATGTCACCCGGATTTCAACTCGAAGTCAAGACAGAAAATCTCGGATGTCCTTGGTGTTGAAGTGATGCCATACACTATTGCCAAACTGCCAATAGTAGGAGCGAATTCCGTTATTACAAATCAAGGAGCAGTGGTCCATCCCTTAGCAACAAGTGAAGAGATTGACCAGCTATCACAGCTGTTAAAAGTACAGGTAGAGGTTGGAACAGTTAACAGAGGTAGCCCCTACACCAGTCTGGGCGTGCTAGCTAATGTTGATGGAATGATCGCAGGATCTGACACAACGGGTGTGGAACTTGCCCATATCAGTCAGGTTCTAGGATTCGTTTAGATGAGGTGTGACCAATATGAGTTCAAAAATTTGGCGAGCATCAGGCGAGTATACAAAGAATAAAAGAAAATTCAGATTCACTAGGGAGCTTCTTGGCGAAAAGGAAGACCATGTTCGCGAGAAAATATTCTCAGAACTTGGCAGTCGTCATCGAGTAAGAAGGAAATATATTACTATCAGTGAGGTCAAACAACTCAAACCTGAAGAAGTGACAGATCTGGACCTTCGGAGAATTCTTGGTCTGGAGAGCGAGTTCTCATGAGTGAAGAGCAACAGCAACTTCTCCAGAGAATCTATACTGAACAGCAGATTACAGAATCAAATATCTCAGTGCTACAGCAAAGAATTGAGATAATACAGGCCTATCTGACTAATTACCAATCGGGGCTCATGGTCCTTAAGGAAATTGAGGGGAAGAGTGAGGGAGAGGAGATGATGATGAATGTCGGTGGTAATATCTTCGTTGAGGCAAGACTTGTTAATCCCTCAAAGGTGACCCGAGGAATTGGCAGTGGTGTCAGAATTGAACAAAGCTTGGAAGAAGCCAAGAAAGCAGTACAGAGCTCAATTGAGGGCCTTGAGAAGCAGTACCAATCGATGACAGAGGAATATCAGAAGCTTATCGCTCGTGCCTCGGCTTTGAACTCGCAGTTCCAACAACTTGCGGCAAAGGTTCAGAACGGTGCTTCTCAAGAGTAGGGGGCGATACTGAGTGTTTGATAAACTCAGGGGATCTCTTGAAAAAGCGGTCGTAAAGACTACTACAAAAGAACTGAGCGAGAAGAACCTCAAAGACGCAGTCTGGGAACTGCAGATGGTATTGATACAGAATGATGTTGCAGTCGAAGCAGCTGAGCACATCTGTGAACTCACGAAGGAGAAACTCCTTGGAACTCGAACAGGAAGACTAGAAAACGTAAGCAAGCTATTCAGGACGGCAATATTCGAATCCATATTGGAAGTACTAACCCCGAAACATCCACTTGACCTAATGGAGTTTGTGAAGGAAAAGAAGACTAAAGGGGAAATTACAACAATTCTTTTCGTTGGAGTCAATGGTACAGGAAAGACCACGACACTTGCCAAGGTTGCAAATATGCTCAAGAAGAGTGGATTTTCTGTGGTTATCGCAGCAGCAGATACTTACCGAGCTGGGAGTATTGAACAGTTAGAGCGCCACGCAGAACGTGTGGGAATTCGACTCATCAAACAAGACTATGGGGCGGATGCTGCAGCAGTAGCTTTCGATGCCATCGCACATGCAAAGGCAAAGCATATTGACGTGGTATTGATAGATAGCGCTGGAAGGATGCAGAGTAACAAGAACCTCTTGGAAGAGATGAAGAAAATAGTACGAGTTGCTAATCCAGACCTCAAACTCTTTGTAGGAGATGCTTTAGCTGGGAATGACGCGCTTTCACAGGCAAGGGAGTTCAACGCAGCCATTGATATCAACGGGGCAATTCTCACAAAGGTAGACGCGGATCCATCAGGCGGCGCAGCACTTTCTATCGCCTTCATTACTGGACGACCCATCGTCCTCATAGGAATCGGACAGGGTTACGATGATATTGAGCAATTCGATCCAGATTGGTTTGCCCAGAGACTAATTGGCAATAATTGAGCAAGTGGTGAGCTTTTTATACGAGGCTCATATGAAGGGCAGTATACAAGCCTAGAGGTGTTAATATTGAGCCTGAAAGGTAGAAGTTTCATTGACTTATCAGACTTTGAAAGGTATGAATTAAGGCAGTTCTTAGATGCTGGTGCTGATCTTAAACGAAAACAGAAGCGCGGAGAGCCACATGAACTGCTAAAAGGAAAATCCCTAGCAATGATTTTCATGAAGTCATCCACGAGAACTCGTGTATCATTTGAAGTGGGAATGACTCAACTTGGGGGGCATGCTCTTTACCTAGAACCAGGCGGATCCCAGCTTGGGCGCGGCGAAACAATTGGAGACACAGCTCAAGTACTCAGTAGGTATTGTGATGTAATTATGGCAAGAGTGTTTGCCCATAGTGATGTAACAGATTTAGCTAAGTATGCCACTGTACCTGTTATCAATGGTCTCTCTGATCTCCTTCATCCCTGTCAAATTATGGCAGATATGTTAACAATTGAAGAGCATAGAGGAAGTCTAGAGGGACAGAAGATTGTCTATGTTGGAGATTCAAACAATGTGAGTAATTCCATAATGCAGGGCTGTACTATCATGGGGATGGATGTCACAATCGGTTCTCCCAAGGGATATACACCCTCAGAAGTGATCCTAAAGAAGGCGACCCATCTAAGTAAGAAGTATGGAACAACACTTGAGGTCGTGAACAATCCGGATGAGGCTGTAAAGGGGGCGGATGTTATCTATACGGATACTTTCTTCAGCATGGGACAAGAGCGGTCCAAGGAGAAGGAGGCGGCCCTCATGCCCTTCCAAGTGAACAAGGTTCTTGTTGGAAAGGCAAAGAAAGATGTTATTGTGATGCACTGTCTTCCTGCACACAGAGATGAAGAACTGACATCAGAAGTCATGGATGGACCGCACTCCGTGGTATTCGACCAGGCGGAGAATCGGCTTCATGCTCAGAAGGGTATCATGGCATTGATAGTCTAAGAGGTTGATTTTTTGGTCGGCGAGTTCGTTGTATTGGGTAGAATCAACATGGACATTGATATGCGTGTTGATACAATCCCCAAGAAGAACGAGCATGTAATCTGCGAAGAGGGACATATATCGTTTGGAGGATCTGCAGCGAACTTCGCCACTCAAGCATCACGGCTAGGTGTCAAGACCACTCTTGTTAGTTGTGTGGGCGATGATCCGTATGGACATCTTGCTGTAAAAGAGATGTCAAAGATAGGAGTAGACACAAGTTGCATTCTTGTTCTTGAAAATCAATCTACAGGTCTTTTTATCTATACACATGATGCGGCAGACGACTGGCTTGTTGTCGCTAAACCTGGAGCGAATAAGTTTCTCGAGAAACGACTCTTCGAAGAAGAGAATCTTATTGAGGCTCAAGTCATGCACTTAGCAGGCTCATTTCCAATGATGATTGATAGAGCGATGGAATTAGCCGCAAATCATGGAATGATAATATCCCTTGACCCGGGTAGAGCAGCTGGTAAACTAGATTTCAAGAGGATACTAGGACATACAGACCTTCTATTTATCAATCAAGAAGAACTCAAAGAGTATTTTAACATTGAAGCAAATGAACCAGAGCTGAGAGCGTTTGCTAAGACATTTCCAGGAATCGTCATCCTCAAAATGGGAGAAAAGGGAGCCATCGCCACAGATGGCTTTGAGTATTGTACATCTCATATTTTTGAAGTCCCAGTTGTAGATACGATGGGGGCAGGAGATTCTTTTGCCGCGGGATTCATCACAGCTTGGATACGTTCAGAGAACATAGAACAAGCGCTCAATATGGCAAACGCTGTAGCCGCATTGACAATTACTAAACAGGGTGCACAGAATGGACAACCAACTCTTGAAGAGGTAGCTCGGTTCTTGCGCCAGCACGATATTTCCATAGAACCTATTCTTAAGACGTTTAAGACATTCAAGACAGCCGGTAAGAAGAGAAAAAGCAAGTAATCGCCTAGTATTACCACGGTAGTATTCTACTTTTTCTTGTAACAATACGTGGGTATTAACACTCGAAGGCAGATGTGAGTGGTTAATATGCACCCATTATTAGAAGAGGTCCTTAGTTCACCAGGCGGAAGGCGTGACCCAAAGGCAAAACGCGCGAAGAACGTTGCAAAATCAGCTACTACTGATGAAGAGCTTGAAGAACTTCTTGAATCAGTCAATGCCAGAATTCTTGTTGTGGGTGTTGGTGGAGCTGGAAATAACGCAATTACTAGGCTCATGGAAGTGGGCGTAGAAGGTGCAGAAACCCTTGCAGCAAATACAGACGCACAGGATCTGTACTTCTGTAACTCTCATCACAAGTTACTACTAGGGAGAGAAACTTGTGGAGGATTAGGTGCAGGTAATAATCCCGATATTGGAGAAGCTGCAGCCATTGAAACATATGATGTCATCAAGGATACTGTTCGGGGAGATCTCGTATTCATAACTGCTGGAATGGGTGGCGGGACAGGAACAGGAGCAGCAGCCCACATAGCAAAGGCAGCAAAAGAGAATGGCGCTCTAACAGTGGCTATAGTATGTTTACCCTTTGATGTTGAAGGTGCAACCAGGAAAAAGAATGCGACTCGAGGGCTCAATGCTTTAATGGAGCATGTTGACACTCTTATTGCGATACCAAACGAAAAATTACTGGAGATAGCACCAGACCTATCTCTACCTGAAGCGTTCATGGTCGCAGATGAGGTCCTTGTTAGAGCTGTAAAAGGCATTGCAGAATTGATCTCAAAACCAGGTCTGGTGAATCTAGACTTTGCAGATGTTAGAACTACCATGAAGAATGGTGGGGTATCAATCATTGCTCTAGGTGAGAGTGAAGGCGAGAACAGAGCTGAAGAGGCAGTAATTAACGCGCTTCGGAATCCACTCATTGATGTGTCAATTGAGAACGCACGAAATCTTCTTGTGAATGTTAGTGGTAGTGCAGATTTGCAGCTTCTTGAGGTGAAACGCGTAGTAGAATTAGTGACTGAACAAGTGAATCCAGGAGCTGAGGTAATCTATGGCGCATTGATTATGCCAGAATTAGAAGATCGTCTTCGTGTGACCATCATTGCATCTGGAGTCAATTCACCTTATGTCTTTGATAAAGCCGAACCATTTACTCCTTTGGTAGATGATCTCAAGACAGATTTAGGAGTTCCTCGCTTGACATAATCTATTTGGATACTCAGCAAATGTTAAAAGAGAACCAGTTCAGAATCCTCACATCCCCATGCTGCTCGAGCAGTATTCTATAGGGATGTGATAACAAAATGGGTATTAGCTCCTTCATTAACGACAGCAGAAGGATTCTGAAACTGGCTACAAAGCCCTCTAGGAAAGAATTGTGGACTAGCACAAAGATTAGTCTACTTGCAATGCTCCTCGTGGGTGCACTGAGTTTCATAATTCAGGTTATCATGACCGTGGTAACAGCCGCTTGGGGTACAACGGCCACATAATTCAGCATCAATACCCTTGTATCTGCAGCTGAGGTGAAAAATTTCAGACTGCCCAGCTTCGCCCCTATTGCGAACTTATAGATTAAAGTATCAAGATTGACAGGAAGTGTAAGAAAATGGAAAACTCCACAAGCATTTATGCCGTTAGGACTACGATTGGACAAGAACGTAGTGTTACTGACCTGATTACAACAGCTGTGATAGGAGAGAGTGATGTATGGGAGTGTCCATTTTGTTCAGAAGACTTTGCGTCTGAGAAAGCAACGAAGCAACACATGAAGGGGTGTAAGAAGAAGGGCAAGAAGGAAGGCGGGCCTAGACTAATCTCAAAGAATCAACTGCTTGGGAGGGTCAAGGCAATACTAGTTCCTGAAACTCTACGAGGCTATGTCTTTATCGAAACCACAGAATTTAGAGATGTCGAGATTGCTATCTCAGGGGTCCCCCATGTACGAGGCCGCGTTGGAGGAAAGGTCAGCTTGGATGAAATTGATAAATTCCTAGCACCACCACCTGCAGCCGAAGGTATCTCAGAGGGCGATATTGTCGAGATAATCTCAGGTCCATTCAAGGGAGAGCGAGCAAAAGTTCAGCGTGTTGATGCAGGCAAGGAGGAACTAATCCTCGAACTTATGGATAGCCCCTATACTATACCTGTTAGAGTTCATGCAGATTTTGCCAAGATTGTTGAGAGAGCAGAACGTAAAGAACCTGTAGTAGTAACTCCGAAAGAGGGAGAAGAGGTGAAGGCTTCATCATTTGATGATTTCGATGATGATGACTCGTTCTGGGCACACTCATCTGATGAAGATTAGTATAGACTCAGCAAAGTGCTGTTTTCGGATCTCAATTGATCGCTATACGACATGGGTTAGAACTAAGTTCATTCCAATTCACATGTTGTTATGTCGTAAGCCTTAAAACGGAACACGTCCGAGCGAGCGTATCCTCTTAATCTGACATGGGTATGAAGCCCATTGTCCGGGGTGATAAAATGACAGTAAATGCAGTAGACCAAGCAGGATGTAGTATGACTTCTGTCCCGCTGGTCGTCATCATCGGATGCGTTGCGTACGCCCGAGTGCACTGCATTAGGAGTCGTGAAAGAATTGAGTGAAAAACCAATTATTGTAGAAGCCATGGTAGAGGGTGCGAAGGCCAGTGGAGGACCTCCTATCGGTCCCGCTCTTGGGCCAACAGGCGTCAACATCTTCCAAGTTGTGACCAAAATCAATGAGATTACACAACCATTTACAGGATTGAAAGTCCCTGTTAAGATAATTGTGAATCCGAATGACAAGAGCTTTGAGATTGAAGTAGGAACACCACCAACCAGCGCACTGATACTGAAAGAGGTGGGAGCTCCCAAGGGTTCTGGAACACCAAACACTGCTATCATTGGCAATCTCACCGTGGATCAGTTGAAGAGTATCGCAAAAGGTAAGGCAAATGACCTCTCAGCCCAGACCATGAAAGCTGCAGTCCTAACTATATCAGGTACATGCGGCCAGATGGGCGTAAATATCGAAGGTAAGACCGCAAAACAATTCCAGAGTGAAGTCCGAGAAGGGCTTTGGGATGCCCAGCTGGATGAACCATTGAGGAAGTGATAGTGAGTGTCAACAAAAGTCGATAAGATAGAGGCAGCAGTTGCTGAAGCCAGAGCGAAGGGTACTGAGAGAGGCATCAAGTTCGAGCAGAGCTTTGATCTAGCAGTCAACTTTAGAAAGAAAGAGTTAGATGTTTCAAAGCCTGAAAACAGGTTCAATCAGGAACTTGTACTACCCAATACACTCTATCCCTTACCAAAAATCTGTGCTATAGGCGATGGCGAGTTTGCAGAAAAAGCAATTGCAGCCGGGGCTGAGCATGTTGTATCTAAGGATGACATTCCGAAGGTTGGCGAAGAGAAGAGGGATAGAAAGAATCTAGCGAAGAGCTATGATTTCTTCATTGCCGCAGTTGATGCGATGCCCCTGATAGGCCGATATCTGGGCCAAGCACTTGGTTCAAGGGGCAAGATGCCACGACCGTTCCCTCCACAGGCAGACCTGAGTGCGATAGTTAACCAATACCATCGGACGGTTCGTATCAGAATGAGGAACACACCCACATTCCATGTGAAAGTGGGCCATGAAAAAATGAATGATAGAGAGATTGCAGATAATATCGCAGCAATTCTGAACTTCATCGAGAGTAAGGGATTCACTGCAAGAATCAGCCACATCATGGTCAAGATGACCATGGGGCCGGTCATTGAGATATCTGCATAGGTTGGTGATATTGAGTGTCAGTATATGAGAAGACAATTCCTCAATGGAAGTTGGACGCAGTCGAAAAACTAACCACTACCATCAACGAGAGTAAGATGATTGGTCTCGTGAATGTTGAGGGTGTCGGAGCAAAACAACTTGGAGGAATCCGAGAGAATCTGAGGGGATCTGCGGTCTTGAAAATGGCCAGGAACACCCTCATGATTAGAGCTCTGGAGAACTCTACCAAGAAAAATGTCAAAGACCTTGTCGAGTATGTGAAGGGGCCAGTAGCATTCATCTTTAGTGAACAGGACCCCTTTGCGTTGAGCAAATTCCTTAGTGAGAATAAGGCTGCAGCTCCTGCAAAGGGAGGTCAAGTTTCTCCAAAGGACATATTGGTACCAGCCATGAACACTGGAGTTGCTCCAGGACCATTCATCAGTGAACTTGCAGCCTTGAAGATACCCTCACGTGTTAAGGGCGGTGTTATTCACATCACTGATGATACAATTGCAGTAAAGGCAGGAAGCATCATTTCAAACGCTATGGCTCAAATGCTGAGCAGGCTTGGAATTGAACCAATGGAACTTCAACTCAAGCTGATTGCAGCATATACTGATGGCGAGGTTCTCACTGCAGATAGTTTCGAGATAGATCTTGAACAATTGTTCAGCGAGGTCATCTTGGGTCACCAACTAGCAATCAATCTTTCAATCAATACCGGATATCCAACAGTGGAAACAATTCCACTTATCATTGCTAAGGCAAACATAGAGGCGAAGAATCTCGTTCTACAAATCGGGTTCTTTGTTCCAGAAATGCTTGAGCAGTTCCTCTCCAAGGCGAACTCAGAGGCATTCGCATTAGCAGCAGCAATCTCAGCGAAGGATCCGGATGCAATACCTTCAGAAGTCATGAATCATGTTCAAGCAGCAGCTGCTGTTGCTGATACTCCAACCGAGGCTGCAACAAAACCAGCAGAACCTGAAGATGATGATGAGGAAGAGGGAGAATCTGTAGCAGGCATTGGAGGCCTGTTTGGATAAACAATCACGAGGTAGAAAAAATGGAATACGTATATGCAGCACTTCTGCTCCACAAGACTGGCCAAAAACTGTCAGCTAAAGCAATGGAAGATGTTCTAGCCGCCGCAGGTGCCACACCTGATAAGGGTAGAATCAAAGCGTTGCTAGCAGCCCTCGAAGGCGTCAACATTGATGAAGCCTTGAAGAGCGCAGCCGCCATGCCAGTTGCAGCAGCTCCAGCCGCAGCAGGCGGAGAAGCAGCTAAAGAGAAGGGTAAGAAGGAAGAAAAGAAAGAAGAAGAGAAAGAAGAAGAGTTCACCGCAGGGCTTGGAAGTCTATTCGGTTAGATTCTCTTTCCACTCTCTTCAAATATCAAACCAATGGGGCAGGCAGGCCGCAAGCCTGTACTGTCCACTGAATTCTTTTTCATATAATCAACTCAGTGAGAACTAGAACCCACAGATACATATCGTGGGAAGTTCTCTTGGAATATTGTGAAAATCGTATATCATCCCTTGATGTTGCAGTCCTATGATAGTACCCCTGCGGGAGCATTAGGAAGGTTGGAGTCTGCAGTTGAGATTCTCAAAGCCCATCCGGAGTATGAGTTCATTCAGCCAGAACCAGCAAAGGAACAACAGATATTCAGAGCACATTCTAAGAATCTAATTCACGGCGTAGAGAGAGATAAAACACTGGCAAAAATGGCGTATCTTGCCGCTGGAGGAGCAATCTTGGCTGGTGAGATTGCTATGAAGGGAGAACCGTGTTTTGCGCTCATCCGTCCACCCGGGCATCATGCGTCTCAAGACTCGCATTGGGGCTTTTGCTACTTCAATAATATCGCTGTGTCGTTACTTGAACTCAGAGCACAGGGGCTCATTGATTCCGCATTCATACTTGATTTTGACCTTCATGACGGTGATGGAAATATCAACATCCTAGGTCACGATAAGAACTTCCAAATCTATAATCCAGACGACAACAAGGATAAGCAATACCTAGCAGATGTGAAGAAACACTTGGACAACGCGCGCGATGTTGACATCATCGTGGCTTCTGCTGGATTTGATCAATATGAGAATGACTGGGGCGGAAATCTGTCAACGCATGCATTTCATGAGATTGGCAGGATGATGTATGAGTTTGCCAAGGAAAGATGTGCTGGTCGTAGGTATGCTCTCCTAGAAGGCGGATACAATTTCAAGGACCTTGGAAAGAACATACTAGCATTCTGTGAGGGATTTCGAGGAGTTTAGCTGTATCGAGTCTTTTTTGAACTAATGATAGCTACGGGATAACGAGAGACCTGAAATGCCGTATAAGATATTGAAGGATTCAATTAGACGACACCTCGATGAAACTCGACCCCTCATTGAACAACTCCTAGATGTCGATGTCATGAGCAAACCAATCGCAGGGGGGAGAGAGATTGGAGAGGTGGTATTGCATATGCTGA
>JAOUFI010000125.1 GCA_029858305.1 Candidatus Thorarchaeota archaeon | reverse complement strand
CGACGCTCTCACAAGACTCCTGATGGGGTATGAAACTCTCGATGAGATTATGGCTCATGAACCAGATGTGGAGTGTGCAGCAACTATGAAGCCTCTTGTGAGAGTTCTGTTTCCGAAACTAGAGGCAGTGGTGGATCCCTACTACTGAATTTTGCTACCTGTGCTCAAAATTATAGTGTATGTGGAACACGTGTTCTAACTATTTTATGACTATTCAGAAAAATGAGCGGTTAATATACTAACATACATGACGAATCTTGGGAGTTATGATGGAGAAGGCAACGATACAGGACATCGTATGGAGAAGGCAGTATTCAGAATTAGAGAACCAAGCGGAGGAGTTCATTCAATCTAATGATTGGGCAGGATTCATGGACCATATCAGAAATGCACGTTCCTCAGGCAAGGCTCGAGATGCAGTGGTTGCTCTCTTGGAGCTGGATGCTGTCGGAGGCACAGACTCAGATGTTTTCAAAGAGTTCTCATCACTTGAAGGCACCTCACTACAAAACATAAGGGTAGATGCAGTTGAGCAAGCAATGGAAATTCTAAAAGAACAGATAGAGAACAGGCATACCTACTTTCTTGATGTAGAAGCAATGTCAGAAACGCCCTATGCGATCCTTGTCAAGGATATCATCGAGGCGCGACAACGCGAAATTGCCCAACTGGAGGGTACTCCCTCGCGGCTTGATGTGCTAGGGACCTTCTATGGTTTCATGATTCTCTTGACTGATGGTTCAAAACCTTATGATGCTTCTAGCATGGGTACACAGAATTATGGCTACAGGTACTACTACAAACACCGAAGATCTTGGCTCGACGAGAGTATAACAGATTCTGCAGCTGATGCAATAAAGAAGCTAACTGGTGACCTTGCAGAGCCAATTGAGATGGACAAGACCTATAGGACTATTGGGAATAGCTCGGTCTTCAAGAAGCGATGCCAGAAGACCACTGCGGCTATTCTTGCGGATTCTGTCCGTCTTGCGCTGTATAAGGTCCCAGGTAATCGGGGAGCGGCAGCTCGTTCTCTTGCTCGGACAGAGGATTCACGAGCCTTGGAGTTTCTTCATCATCGGCTTAGATTGGAACAAAATAGGTATGTTAGGACCTCAATAGCTACAGCTCTTGGGAGAATCGGCCACGAGTCATCCATTGATCCACTAGAAAATTTGGTTCAGCAACAGACTCAACGCTACTCATCAAAGGAGTCTCTTGCCGCAGTAGATGCTCTAGGGGGCATTAGCTCTCCACGTGTTAGGAGTGTGCTTCTTGAGTTGATGAAAGTGGGAAAGAACGAAGTGAAAGCTTCTGCAATTCAAGCTCTCTCACGGCAGGGTACACCAGGATTGGTGAAAGTCATTAGCCCCTATCTTAAACATGCTAGTAGACCAGTGGTACGTTCAAGTGTGACAGCATTGTTAAATCTTGGTCGCGAGGGAGAGGAAGCAGTCACCTTAGCAATGCCGATGGTCCTCTCTCGCATGGGGACTGATAAAGGTTCTAAGGCAGTACTCACAAAGATGTTGCAGCTATCAGATGTTGGTCAGATGAGTTTGGTACAGGATTATTTCGCGATGAGAATCAAGAAACAAACTTCTAATGTGAAACGATGGCAAGCGAGAAGCATTGGCACCTCCTACTCCTACTATTGGAATCGCAGAGAGATAAGAGCCAGAAATGAACTCGAATGGTGGCTCGACCTAGTCTCGAAACACATGCATCCACCATTCTCAGAAAGCCTAGTGAATTGTATCAAATCACTGTTTTCATCAGTTAGCGATTCAATTAGGTTTTCCACGATACTCTCGAAGGGGCCGCTTGCTGAGGAGATAGGACTACGAAATTTCCAATCACTTCCCCGTAAATCATCCCAATCTCCCAGTGAACCAAACTACTCTGTCTAGTGTCATATCATCATTCGAGCGTCCAAAAAATAGTCGTACACCACACCGGTCTATACTGATAAGTAAGAAAAGGGGATGTATGTAATGGTTCAGACGCTTGGAGTTGTAGTATCGTGGTCAAAATAAGCCCCTTCGTCAAACTTCTTAGAGGCGAATATGAACTCACTGTAATCCTCCTGCTTGCTAGATTGAAAGGAAGAGCAAGAGCAGACGAGATCATCAAGAAAGGTCTTGAAACAAAGACACTTCCAGCCCTGAATGGAGCTAGAGTTGCAAGTGTCCGGAAGTTCCTGCTGGACAATGACCTTATCGAGATTGAAAAAGAGGGTAACGAGATTATTCATATTCTCACAAAAAGAGGACAAAAACTAGGTACACTCCTCAATTCAATCTCAGACTTTATTGTGAAAGAACTCAAGTGGGAACGATAGAGTTCAAACCCGATTTTAGGAAATAATCAAGACTTATGTAAATAAGTCTACAAGCAAATTGATTAAACTGTGATTCATAGTATGCACAAGATTTCAAAGGAATCTACTCGAGGAGGGAAGAATGATGTTCGCATTTCCACCGAGCTATTCGTTTCCAATGTTAATAGTATTCTTTGCCTTCTTGTTGCTTTTCGTTTATGAACCCCTCAGGAGAAAACTAAGACTGAAGCATATTGCTATCCTTGCATTAATACCAATGCTTGTTTGCCTCCCAATTTATGTGATGAACAGTCAGGAAGTTACAGCATACTACGAAGGAGATGTTGTTTTAAATTGGGGAACATGGAATTTCACTATTGGTCCAAGTGCAGTGGAAAGAATCGATGACGTGTCAAATATACATACCAAGGCATCTGTGTATATCTTGATTTCCTGCGAGAGTAATGTAACCTTCTATCTCATTGATCAAAACATGCCAGAAACACATCACCGAGAGGCAAATTACTCTGAGCAATCGATATCATTCAGATTGCCATACCTGTTTTCAGCCACAGGAGCACCTGCAAGATGGTCAGTCTGCCTGATGAATCCTAATCTCGATCTCATAAATGTCAGTATTGTACCGATGTGGCTCGAGGATGCTATCGAAATGGCATGGTGGAGCATAGAATACAATCTCTACTTACCATTAGTACTTCTCTTCGGAGTCTGGATGGCATTAGGGACTCCTCAATTGGTTATTCATAGAAAGAGAGAGGAATCTCAGGAGTTCCTGATTGGGATTGCGCTCACTTTTCTTGGCATCATTCTTGGAATATTCCTTTTCATCCTTGTCCCATTCTTTTCGTCAGGGCTGTTCCCCTTAGTTGTATATTTGATAATTCTTCTAATTTTCTTCTTCAGAGGCGAGAGAAAGACAATACCTCAAAGCCCAACGGTTGATATCATATAGACATCATAGTGAAAATTCACTAGTATTGGTATAGCAATAAGACAATCCTATGGATGCATGAGATCAGCCAAATAGATAGTTATGAATAACAATAAGATTGCAGCCACAATTGTAAGAATGATGTCAAGGATTCTGTGCTGTGTCTTCAGGAAGGGTATGAGGAACGCAGAATCTCGCACGTATTCATTATAGGATGTCCCGTATTTCGCTGAGAGATGGTTCTCTTCTAAGACAGCCAATGAGATGTATGCAAGAAGAGTTCCAAACCAAATCGTAAAGGTCCATTCAGGACCTATCCAGCCAACATCACCAAGGGTCTCTCTAAAACTCCTGCTTGTCAGATTTGTTATGAAGATGAGTACTCCTAGATACTGAGGATGCCGTACAAGGTGATACGGACCGGATGTGACCAAACCCTCGGGCTTTCTTATCCGCAGAAATAGAACTGAGTAAAGGAGAACCAGGAGACCGGCAATGGATAATATCACCTCAGGAAGACGATTCCCTCCAAAGAGAAAGATATTCAGGGCTTCAAGGAAGTAGAGATTGCCTCTCTCAGTCACTAGGGGGACCTCAACTGTTCCCAATGAGAAGAACATAACGACTAGATAGAACAAGAAAGGAAGTGTCATGAGCCCGCCCCAGATGAAAAGAGCTGGTACTGACTGAAAGAAGATCATCAACCATCCTGCAAAATCGAAAAATCTCTCTCGCAGTCTTTTGGGGCGCTTTTCCACTGACTCCGTCAATTCGCTCTTGTCTTCTTCCCTTTTACTCTGATGGACTTCTTCAGTTGTCATAGAATGTTCACGAGGATATTCAGGCATCGAAATAGAAAAGGCGTTGTCCTAGAAGCAATCATGGGTTATGTTCTAGGTACCGAATGATATATCGGTGCGCTAACTAAAGCTCTTACAGAGGGAATTTGAAAAGATAGGATTGAGTCACATGGTAGAAGAGAGAAACAGTGATGATTTCAATTCGGAGAATGACACCATTGAACAAATTGTTGGGCTCAACAATCTCATGGAAGAGTTGATGAGAGATGCATCGGCGCTGTCAAAAGATCTTTTGGATGGCATAGGAGCAGTAGGGGGAGCAGCTGCAATAATGCTGACTGTGGTAATTATAGAAATTATCTTTCTACTTGTTAATCTCTGGAGAGGAACACTCTTCATCGCTGCGAGTCTGCTTGTTATGATCCCATTACTCATCTTCGGACTTAGGATGCTACTGAAATTCTTTGAACTACGAAGTAAATACGCAAGAATCTACGAGATAAACAAGGAACTTGAGAAGTGAGTCCATTGCCTAGTCCGAGAGAACCTGTTGACATTGCATTCGACATCTTGAGTGCGATAGAGGGAAATGAGAAAACAACTCGGTGGGATCTTACAAAAATTCTTGGGAATACTCGTCAGGTGTATCATTGGATTGATGATTTTCTTGTGAAGGAGAAGTTTCTGGTGGAAGAGAAAAGGGGAACTACTTCCCTCTATACTTTGACTGACAATGGAAGGTTATTGCTCACGTTACTTAGGAAAGGAGTTGTGATAAAATCAATACTGAGATTGAGCGGGAGAAGACTACGGCGAGAATGGAGGTCATGAACACTTCGAAGGTACATTGAGCAATCCATAAAACGCACCAGTTGATTCATTCGAAAATTCCTACTAGTACTTGAAATCTCATTGGATAAAGGTGACAGTAGTGACTGTGCAACTTGATCAAGCGGCTGTCAGAGAGTTTCAGCAGAAGGTCATGGATTGGTGGACTGAGAATAGAAGAGACCTCCCATGGAGAAACAATCCCTCTCCCTACGAGGTCATGGTCTCAGAAGTCATGCTGCAACAGACACAGGTCAATAGGGTAATTCCAAAGTATCTAGAATTCCTGCGAGAGTTTCCTACTCTGGAAGCCTTAGCTAAAGCCGAGACTAAACATCTTCTGACTGTATGGAGTGGTCTCGGGTACAATCGCCGAGCCTTGTGGCTACGAGAGGCGGCAAGCCAGATTGTCGAGAGAGGCGAGTTCCCTCAAGATGCTAAGAAGCTACGGGAGTTGAAGGGCATTGGGCCATATACGTCTCGATCCATTCTCATTTTCGCATTTAATAAAGACATAGCAGCAGTCGATACCAACATTCGCAGAGTCATGATTGCAACTGGGTTTGCTACTGAGGAGATGGCAGAATGCCAGCTCCAGGAGGTAGCTGACACTCTTCTACTAAGGGGGCGTTCGAGTGATTGGCATAATGCGTTGATGGACTATGGCTCAGAGGTCTTTTCATCAAACTTGACAGGTATTGCTCCAACATCAAAACAGTCAGGGTTCAAGGGGTCAACACGACAGATACGTGGAGCTATCATCCGGAAATTGACTGGAGCAGAATCAATGACCTTGGAGCAGCTATATACCCAGCTTGGTCTCGATTGCGATCGAAATACGATGATTTCAGTGCTTGACCAATTAGTATCTGAGAAGCTCGTTGAATCCTTGAGGTGCGGAGAGTA
>JAOUFI010000124.1 GCA_029858305.1 Candidatus Thorarchaeota archaeon | reverse complement strand
ACCAAAGCCAAGCAATGTGGCAAATATCTCACTCGTATCACAATCAGGCGCCTTTGCCGCAGCCATCTCTGACTGGACTGCTGAACTTGGTCTCGGTATAAGTAAGCTAATCAGTCTGGGAAATAAGTGCGATGTGGATGATGATGACTTGCTCTGCTATCTCGCAGAGGATTCAACAACTCAGGTGATTTGTTACTATACTGAAGGGTATGATGAATCAAAGGGGCGTACTTTCTTTGATACTGCCAAAGCAGTTACTCCACATAAGCCAATCCTCGTAGTAAAATCTGGCAGAGGCCAGAAAGCAAGAGCGGCAGCAAGTTCGCATACAGGGGCTCTCGCGGGATCAGATAGGATTGCGGATGCAGCATACAGACAAGCAGGAGTCATCAGAGTTGACAACTTCGAACATATGTTTGATGCGGCAAAAGCCTTGGCTATGCAGCCTCCGGCAAGAGGGGATCGAGTCCTCATGATCACTAATGGGGGTGGTTTAGGTGTGATGACTACTGATGCACTTGAATCTCTCGATCTAGCAATACCAAGTCCATCTCCTGAACTTGAGAACAAACTCCATCAGAGTCTTCCTTCCTATTGTGCAGTGGGCAATCCTATTGATGTCGTGGGAGATACTGATGCTTCAAGATATGATACCGTATTCAAAGAAGCAATCGAAAGTGGAGAATATGATATGTTTGTTGTAGGAATGCTTCTCCAGACGCCGAGTCTTGGTATGGACATTACAAATGTTATCGCAAATTATCAACGTTTATCAGGATTACCTTTCATTGTAGTTTCGATGGGAGGTGGGTTCACAACAAAAGCAGGAGAGATTATGGAACTCATGGGAGTACCTACTTATGCCACGGGTGAAAAAGCAGCTCTGGCAGCCAAAGCGCTATCAGAATATGGGGAAATCAAATACAAGGACAAGTTCAACAAGACGGTGGTCTCTGATAAACCATAAAAGGAACGAACAAAGTCAGAAAACTAAGAGAGGTCTGGATATAGATGAAAGAAGCTAAGAAAATCTTCAAGATTGCCCATGATGAAGGTAGAACTTTCGTTCTCGAACATGAAGCCAAAGACATAATGAAAGCATATGGTATCCCAATACCTCCCTACAGCACTGCTAATACAGCAGATGCAGCTGTTGCCAAGGCAAAAAGCATAGGTTTTCCAGTAGTACTAAAAATCCTCTCTAAAGATATCTTGCATAAATCTGATGCAGGCGGTGTCAAGATAAATCTGAAAAGTGAGGAGGCCGTACGAACCGCGTTTAATGAGATTATGGAGAATGCGAAGAAGTATGGTCAGGAGAAAGGCATCGATGTAGACTTAAGCCGAGGTGTTTTCATCTCCGACTTCGCTGAAATGGGAACTGAGATTATTGTAGGTGTGACAAAGGATCCTCAATTTGGTCACGCGTTGATGGCTGGGCTCGGTGGAATTTTCGTTGAGGTTCTGAAGGATGTGTCCTTTAGATTAATCCCATTCACAGAGTCTGATGCAAGAGAAATGTTGAAAGAACTAAAGGCATACAAAATTCTAGAAGGAATACGGGGAGATGCTCCTAGAGATGTAGATGCTTTGGTAAAGATTATGCTGGCAGTATCTAAAATGGTTGAAGAGAATCCTGAAATCGTAGAGCTCGACTGCAATCCAACTTTTGTCTATGAAGCGGGCAAGGGTGCTCTTGTCGTAGATGCCAGGATTCTGATTGACAATCTAAGCAAATGAACTAGCCACTAATCAGAGCGTAGAGCAGAATCAGACCTCTTTTCACATCAGCATCCCCAAGATGTGCGGATGGGGTTTCCTTTGTCTTGCCTGCCAAAAGGAGGAGTAATGCCACAATCCGTGGGACTAATCGAGCGTATTGTAGTAAGAAGTCCTTATTTCCAGTTGAGTCAACAATCAAGCTCTCTAATCTTCTTACAAGAAGTTGAATTCGTTCATCGACACCTTCAGCAGGATGGAGACCTTTGAACAAGATGACAGCTGAAGACTCATTTTGAAGAAAGTCAGAAGACACACCAACTTTTTCGATTATGTCCATAGAACCTATAATTATAGATTCATAGTGGTCTTCTTCTAGTCTATCAATCTCTTGTTTTACTGCTTGAAGCTGTCCAAGTAGCCGTATAGAGTTTGTGAGAATAGAACGGGAGGCACCAGAAGTGGCGAGAGCCAAAGGTGCAAGATAATCACCATGAATTTTCTCAAGATTAGCGGCAACCGATGCATTTAGTTTCTTCTCAAAACCTGGAGAGAAGGCTACTCCTGCAGCAAGAGGTAGAACTGGGTGAGTTCCTAGCCTGCGGATAGCAGTCAACGCTTTGTAGTCAATAGGATCTACATAGAAGAGAAGAATGCGAGTTGTATCATACGCAGTTTCGAAATCCTCTTCTGTCGTAATATTTCTGCCTTGACTTCTGCATGCAAAAGCACTAATGAGTGCCCATATAGATAGCAGACCATTGCAGAGGTCTTCCATATCCTTCTGGCTACCAATCTCGTGTTCTTCAAGAAACCTAGACAGTTTTTCAGTTGCACCAGAAATTCTCTGAAGTGTGTTTCCACCCATTTGGAGGTCGGCTATAGATTTGATAAATCCACGTGCATCTCGAGAAGGGGGTCTTAGGACAAGCCCGGGATCCTGCCGAGTTACAGTCCACCACTTTGATGTGGAGGTGAGATAGTCAAGCAAGTCTACAGCTAGGGTGACATCAGATTGATCTGCGGCAACTTTCGAATTGATGTATACATTCAATCGAGTAGTGAGTTGGAGAAACCGTGTCAAGTGAATTGAGAGTTTCTCACCCGCAAAAACACAATCGGTAAATCTGGCGACAACCGAAATAATTTGTGATTGTATACTATCATCTAGGTGAACTTTAACAAGACCTCGATACAAATCAACTGGAGTTCGTGCCAACACCGACTAGTCTCCTGTCTAATGAAACCTGTTGATTCATCTTATAAAAGACTGTGTCATAAGTCGATGGGATTTCATTTCCCATATCTACGGGCTCTAGCACCGTATGACCTGAGTGCTCGCCAAATGTCTATCTTTCTAACTGCAGGCCAGTATATCTGTGCAAAGTATAGCTCGGAGTAAGCAGATTGCCAGAGAAGGAAACCAGAAAGTCGCTCCTCACCTGAAGTTCTAATGATAAGATCTGGGTCTGGTACACCGCTCGTGTAGAGATTGTCCTCTATTATATCTTCATTGACATCAGCTGCAGTCATTTGGCCTGTCTCAATCTTTTGTCCGATAGCGCGTACTGCATCCACAAGCTCCGCTCGTCCAGAATATCCGATTGCAATATTGAGAATATGGTCACTATAATCCTTGGTTTCTTCTTCTGCGGCACGGATCGCATTCTGAACCTCCTTAGGCAGCAGGTCTACTCGACCAATTGCACTGATTCGGACCTTGTGGCGATGAACATCAGGATTCCCAACAACCTCAGTGAATTTCTCCTTGGCCAATGCCATTATCTCATTGACCTCATTCTTACTTCGCTGGAAATTCTCTATGGAGAAGGCGTATATTGTACACACTTTGACATTCGCCTCCCAGAGAATACGGAGCACCTCCAACACCTTCGCAGCACCTTTCTGATGGCCAAACCAAGGTACTTCCAGTCCATGTTTCTTTGCATATCGCCGGTTACCATCTAGGATTATACCCACATGCTTTGGTGCAAGATTCTTGTCTAACTGTCGATACAAGAAATATTCATACAGTCTATAGACAGGACCAGCTAAGTTCAAGTTTTAACACTCCCAGACGTGAGTGTATTTGAAAAATGACCCCTAATAGAGTTGACGTTGTATCAGTAAATGACCTATATCATCTGTGCAATCTTTTCGGCAGCTCGCTTCATGTCCAGAAATATGAGCCCGAGCTTGGCATTTGCAGTAGTAGACACTGTTAGGCACGCGTTCATACCAGCCTGTATCACAAGCAACCAGCCATCAACTCCCTTGATATTCACCTGTTCAAGATTACCCTTTCCAAGTTCGATGGAGGCTTTCTCACCAAGGGTCAGCATTGCCGCAGTCATCGCAGCAACTTTTGCTTCATCCACATCTGTTGGTAGAGCTGAAACTATTGGGAGCCCTTCAACACTCACAATGGCACAGGCTTCAATCTCAGGGATACTTCCCTGTAGTTCGTTGAGAACTCCTTCGAGTGTATTTTCACGGGACTCTCCCATTTTGTTTCACCTGTAATTCACTTGTACATCCTTTTGAGTATAACCTCTCGCGCTATTGCTTGAAACGCCCTTTTAACTCCAACACCCTGAACTGCAATGGTTTCATAAATAGGTACATTGCCTCCAAGACCGAGTAAATCAAGCATCTCGTCACGTGACATTCTGTTTGGCAAATCTCTCTTGTTGAGCATGACCACTATAGGTATCTCTCGCCCAAGAGCGTCACCCAGAAACAGCTTTAGTTCTTCGAAACTCTCTGTGTTCTCATCGCGTTGATCTGGAGATGAGTCAGCGACGAAGAGTATTCCATCAGTACCCTGTAGAACCACCTTTCTCTGGTGACGATGGCGTTTCTGCCCAGCTACTGTAAACACATCAAAGAGAACACGACCACCGGCGGACATCGGCACGTAGTCAAAGAACAGGGTACGATTTGTTTCATCCTCAATAGCAGTGAATTCGCCCTTTTGGAGCCCTTCCACTTTTCCGTAGAGCCAGCGCAGTGCGGTGGTCTTTCCACCAAGCGATGGACCATAAAAGACCAACTTCAGATGAATTCTGCCTTTATCATCCTTGCGCACTTTGAACATCGCTCCTTCGTTTTATGACTGATGAAGGCCACCAGTAAGTTGGCCTATATATTAATCAGCATCTTTGATTGCTAGTATTGTTTCTCTTTTTAGACTATGTAATAAGCACTTCGCGTCTGAACTTCTCCCTTTTAGCTTCGATAAATAGACTTTACTATGCCCTTGCAAACTCGATATGTGAATCTCACGCATCTTCTTCGCAATCTGAACAATTCTCTATTTGGCATTACCCTTCGGACACAATGGTAGCTAGCATTGCAGGCGGATGCCCATTGAAGCCTAGTAGACGCTTCATCCTTATGAAACCTTCAATAAATGATATTGAATAGCTGCGATGTTGACATGATTCTTTCACTTACTCTTCTATAAGTGCCCTGATTAAATGATCATCATAAGTTTGCTTTAGTCGAGAATATGTTAAGGATTATTAATCTACAATTCAAAGAGGTATCAGAGGAAACTAGAATGACGGAGGTACTTGTACAAAAAAAGTGCCCTTCATGTGGCAAGGAGATGGAAAAAGGGTATATCATAAGCAAGATGGGAGTCTATTGGGACACACAGATACCTAGGTTCATAGCACCGGCCAATCTTCTTTCTCCTAAGACCACAGAGGTCTTCAAAATGCATTATATTCCGTCATTCAGATGCAAGAGCTGTAAGATAATAAACTACGGAGATTCATCTGATTTTGTGAGGGTTGTTTGTCCCAATTGCAATGCAGTATATGAATATGAAATACCTAGAGGTCAGGCTAGCATTATCTGTCAGAATTGTGGGAAAAAATTCACAAGATGACTCTTTTTACACTAAATTCAACACCAAGCTTCTTGTGAATGCATTGTAGCTTCTATATGATACACTTCTGGTTTATACACGCTCAAGCTCTGCCAAGGCCGACTTGAGGTCTTCCTCGTCAAGTTCTGCATCCTTGGGTGAGAGAGGTTCTACGGCTAAGAACTTGTCAAGCTCATCTGCAAGTTGGACTCCCTGCTTC
>JAOUFI010000007.1 GCA_029858305.1 Candidatus Thorarchaeota archaeon | reverse complement strand
AGTGCACCTCGAAACTCATGAGTACAAGCTCTGGAAAGTGCATCGTGAAGGTGATGAGACCTTCTTCGCAGAAGTTCCCTTAAACAAGAATTCATTGAAGTCGGATGATGTTTTTATTCTCGACACCTGGGACGATATATGGGTGTGGCGAGGAAAGCAAGCTTCAGCCCGAGAGAAATTCGATGGGAATATCCTCGCTCGAAGATATGACGCAGAGCGTGTTGGCGTTCAAGACATCGAAATCATTGAAGAGGGCGAAGAGCCAGAAGAGTTCAAAAAAGCATTCCCATAGACTTACACAAGTCTGTAGTGACCTGGTCGGGGTTCATAAAGAACCCCACCGTCCTTCATCCGTGCCAAGGTCTCTGCAGCAATATAGCGTTCGACTCCGGCTTCTTGAGCAATTTCATCCAGAGTTGGACCTAGAGAGCCACGTTTTCCTGTGTCAAGTAGCCGAATAGCTTTCAATACCTTGGTATTGAACTGGTGAATGCGGCTTTCTTTGCCCCAATCTGCCTCGGAGGTCCTTTTAATTTCGGATAGTTCCATGAACTCTTTTAATGCTGGTTCAAGAATTCGATCCCAAGCTTGTTTTATTTCACTTGTACTAATCTTGTCATTCCAGGCGGCTCGTGCTGTTGAGCGAGCAATTTTCAGAGTGCTCATGGGTCGTCCAAGAGCGTCTGCATCAAGCACATTTCCTCTTGCTAATGCAGTGTCCCCAAGACCAAAGCTCTCCTGTAGTGTTTCTAGTCTTGAGAGAACATGCTTCGTACTAGAGTCAATGCTGCGCTGTGAAACCACCGGTGTGAGTAACTGGTAGGTGATTGCTGACTTCAAGATTGGTAATTGTAGTTCCTTTGGATTTCTAGTTTCAATCCAAAAATCTTCAGAGGTGAGTGCTAAAGGAACATCGGGTAATGCGGCTGTTTCAGTATCTGTCAATGCACCAGCTGATACCTCCTTGAAACCAGATGGATCTTTCCGTTCCATGCAGAGTGTTTCTAATCGTGTCTTTGATAATGGGCCAATATCGACCCGGAACATACGTGGCGTTTGAATCTTGATTCCGCGTACATCCTGTACTGATATGGTCTTCGTCCGCATGGTAGGTGGGAGAACACGTCTGATGAATGAGAGAAATCTCCGTATATCGGTCTTGGATGCAATAGCCTGAATACCAGTAGTTAGTCCGCCAATCGCTTCCTGAAATGGAGGACTGGACACAAAGAGACGCGCAAATACCCTTTTACTTGCCTCTGCCATTCCAACGTTTTCAAATAGAATCTTTGAGAGTTCCTTGAGACTGAGTGGTGGTGCAATCTGAGATGCATAATCTATGGAGAGGACTTGATACGACTCTGCAGTTATAGCTCGAAGAACTGTTTTTGATTGCTGGAGCATGCTTGGTACAGCAATTCTCTTTCCTATCACTTCTATATAGGCGCCATCATCCGGAATAGTCTGGTCTCTTTCAAAGAAGACAAACTCACCCTCAAGTAACCAGGGACTGGGTGTCAAGAGAATAAGAGAGGTATCACGACTGTGTCTTACGAATCCGCGATATAGAAACTTCTGACCGTGTTGACGTTCACTAAACTTCTGGAGGAATTCGGATTCCCACCTCGCAAGTTCGGTTCCGTACTGCCGATTGAAGATATCACTTGGACTAGATGCATCTGCAAGTCTATCAAATGCAGAGCCGTGTTCCATAAGTAAATCCTCAGGGTCCATTTTCATGCACACCATATAGTTGATCAAATTCCTATTTCTGTCCCGCTCTTTGACAATACTCCCGATAAGCACGAGGATATAGCATAGCCAATTCTTCCAGAGTGGGAAGACGTTCCTTATAGGGCTTGTATGATTGCCCAGGCTGCACGGAACCGATCTCGCGCTTGAGTAGGGATTTTAGTTTCTTATTGATTTCGAATCCTATGAAATGCCTGAAGGCAGATTTTGCAGCTACGGCGGTTGTACCATTCCCCATGAAGGGATCTAGAACGATGTCGCCAGGTCTTGAGGAGAAATCAATACAGCGAGATACAACTTCTAGAGGAAGTTTAGTCCCATTCTTTGCTAGTCCGGTCCGATATTTGCGTTTCACAATCCAAACATCCTCAGGATAGTTCTCTATCTTATTGAAGAAGTAGGCCTTGGGATCTTTGACAAGGAGTACAATATGGTAATGACTAGTCACGAACCTTCGCTTTGTGTAGACACCAAATGGGTAGTGCCAGATTAGATGATTCAATGTAGTGAGTCCGGCTTTATCAGCACCAGCCAAGATTGCCCCAAGATTGGTCCACCCGCTAAATACATAGACAGACGCAGCCCTCTTCATTATTCGAGAGAGTTGGTTCATCCATTTCCTTGTGAACTCTGAGTACGATCCTTGGGCTTCCTCATAGCCACTAACTACGAGAGACTCATCACGATTATACACACTACTCTTCCCATCGAAATCGATTCCAAACGGAGGATCTGCAACAATCAAATCAATAGAGGACTTTGGCAATCGTTCCATGCCTTCAATACACTCGGTGAAATAAACAGTGTCCTGATGAAACTCATTGAGGGAGTGTGCTGTTTTTGAAAAAAGCTTTTGAGCTTCTTCAAAACTCCAATCATAGGCTGGCTCAAAATAAAACTCAGCAAGATGAGGAATGTAGGGCGTTATTCGTGTCTTTGCCTCTTTTACATTCTTCTTGCTCGAGTTCGTTTCAATTGTCATGAGCCATTCCACTGACAGATAGGGTGTTGGTTCTTCTTAAGAATACTCATAATATGAGAGACCTAGAGAAGATCAGACGGATCCACATTGCGAGAGATTGCACGTTGGGTCATCCAGTCCATAAGATTCTCAGGCGGGGGAGGTTTGTCAGCTGGCTCCTTCCTGATCAGCTCTAAGGCAGATTCAGGACAGACCATTGCACAGACACCACACCCAATACAGCGTGTTGTATTGGCTTCGCAGATATCACTAGGAATACTGAGTGCTCCGAATTGGCATCTATCAAGACATGTTCCACATCCTGTGCAGAGGTCGGTAGTCACAGAGATTACAAAATCTGTCTTGATGTACTCGCGAGGATTGTTTAGTTTATTGACTCCTCTTAGAATACCACAACAACACGTACAGCAATTGCAGATGTAATAGTGACCTGTTTTTGTATTATATGAACAATGAACAAGTCCTGCATCTTCTGCCTCTTTCAAGAGTCTTAATGATTCTTCCTTTGTTATCGGCTTTGTAAGCGCATCATGATCAAAAGCATTCTCTCTGTTTTTCGCGAAGACCAAGCAGACAGTCGTTGGATAAGTACATGGCTCATCAATAAGCGATTTTTGTTTCTTACAAATACATTCACGTACTCCCCATGATGCTGCACTCTTTAGTAAGTGTTCTGCCTTTTCGTAGGGATGAATTTCAAGCTCATTCTTAACACTTTGATTTACAGGTATAACTTTGAAAATCACCGGCTCGGTTGCAGTCACCTTCTTGAAACTCTGATCGAAATACTGTTCTAAGAGTTGAGCGAACTCCCTATCCATTCGATTCAACTGCTCCTCAAAGATGCCTACTGCAAAGGGGAGAAGTGCATACTTTCGTTGACCGGCACTCTTTGATATCCATGAGTTGATCTGTCCTTTAGAAATCATAGTTGCAAGAAGCTGCTCAAGCTGATTCCTTGAATAGCCCAACCTATTTGTCAACTCGTCAATAGTCTCGCCACTAAGTTTTAGTTGACTGGCGAGCTCAGCCTCTTCAGGAGTGAATATCCACTCTAGTATTTTCAGATGAGTACCATCATCAGCGGGCGGATATCCATTTGGAATTTTATCTAGCGTCGCAGCTAGTTTTTCATAGGAGTTCATTGCCAACACATCTGGCTGAGAGTGTGCAAAGTGGCTGATTAGTCTTATGTCAGTCAGGGCATTGAAGCTTTATACCGAGCGGGCTTAGTTCGTTGTTTACTTTTGTGATGATATCCTGACATTGAAGACCTTTCCCTATTAGTACATGGGCATATGACTGTTGAAATGGCGGTAAGAACGGAATGTTGCTCGCATTCAATATTGAAGAATACGCCTGTTTCACCTTCTCATCAGTTAGGTAGCTTTCAAGCTCGGTTATACTTGTACGAGTTTCGAGGAGTGTTTGTGATATTTTCTTCAGAAATGTTGTTTTTGGAACATTTACGGATGGGCCAAAAATCCGTTCAACATTCTTCGCAAACCATTCATGCATACGTTTCACATCATAGGCGGGTAGAACTATTGGGGAACCACCTTCCTCTTCAGGTGGTACTATTCGTATCAGTTCACGTTTCTCTGCAGAGAGTACGAAGTCTGAGAACCGTCTATAGCCAATTTTCTCAAATTCTAGACCTAGTTCTTGAATCCTCTTCCCGATTTCTTTTAGGGAATAAGGAGTTCCCTCGTTTAAACCGTCCTCAGCAACTTTAGCTAGAAATTCAAAAGCTTGATTGACTTCTTTTGTGGTTTTGATTGATTGGGGTGGGAGTCTATCAGGTAGAGCAAGAAGGGTTGTTGGATGGTCACCTTCAAGACGAATATAGTCTTGAACTTCAGCCCATTCTAAGAACTCATTCCAATTCTCAAAACCTAAATCAGCTTCATCGAATTGCGGATTCAATGATTTCATCACATGTCTTGCATGACCCGTACTGACCTTATTTCCAGATTTTGCAATCAATCGTACGACCTCTTGGATTTGCACAGCTGCAAGATGCCGGAGTTTGACCATGCTTTGAACAGATTCATCGCAGTCCTCAGGATTAACGCAATCGAGAGCAGGTCTGAAGGAGAAGATATCGGTGTATTTTGATGCAAGGTCGTGTAGCTCAGATGCCGTAATGAGAGGATTGCTGATGAGCCACAAATCAACACCATGCTCTCTAAGTGCGCCAGCTAATAGCTTGAAATCGCCATCACCAGTAATCAGGACATATTGAGATGTTTCAGGATAATGAACAAGATGATCCAAGATATAGGAGGCCATTTTGTAATCGCTGGCATTATCCTTGACATCCGGGACATGAATGAGGTCGTAGCCAAGACTGTACAACTCCTCGGCTATTCGACGTCTCGTGTCCCAATCCGCAAAAGCATAGGCTTTGATGACTGTACCCGTCCTCCGTATATTCTCAGTCATAGATTTGTGAGTGGCAGAATCGTCCGCAACATTCTCAACGTCCCAGAAGATTGCAATTTTTGATGAGGGTATAGCTGAGGTCATACGAAGGTACGCTCCATCAATCATTCAGTGCGATTAGCACTATAAGAGCCTGCTGAAGTTCCTATTCACTGTTTAGCTTTATTTTTGTAACGCCCCAGGGCTAATGAAAGAATATTATGAAGAAAAGGCAGATACAGAAAAGACCCGTGCTAGTTAAAATCCATCGATGGCAAAAAAAGAGATGCATGGAACTTTTATAGAAAAAACCAAAAAGGAGCGTCTTTCCTGATTAGAGATCCTACGAAAGAACAAAGGCACAATCAAAGGAATCATACAGCTACAGATTTGATTTTCTATCTTTTATTTTAAGAATTAAAGGTAAGATGATGTAGATAGTTGCAAGGGACACCCAGAATATCCATACAGAGTTGCTGATGAAAATCAGGTAAGTAAAAGTTTCAAGAGGATTAAGCGGTTGTGTGACGGGAAACATACTTGGGTAATGAAAAGGGAATGGGAACAAGACATTACCTGGAGAAGGCCATTCATAGCCATCTGTGAGATTACCGTATACACTTCTGGTCACATAGACCATGCCAAGAAGATCAATTACGAGAAAGAGAACAAAGACTCGCGTAAAGAAAGATCTCCGACTTTTCAGGAGTGGTGCGTACCATGATTCCTTTCTCTCTGTCAAGGATGAACCCTCTGCCCATATAGAATAAAAAATGTATAAAACATACTTTCTACGTAGTTGTGACATTATGCATACTTGTTCTCAAAACCTGTTACTCCAACCACATTTATGTAATAGTTTAATCCACGTTGATAATAGGGTAGAATGTAGTTAGTATAGGTTTTTGATTGGAGTGATGTGTCATGAAAGAAGATGCTTGGGGATGGATATCCAACAACGAGTCTAAACTAATAGAAGCAAGTGACAAAATCTGGAACTTCGCAGAGCTTGGTCTTGTGGAATACAAATCCTCAGAACTATTAGCAAAGATCCTGGAAGAGAATGGGTTTAGCGTGCAGAGAGGTGTAGCTGACATGCCTACAGCCTTTATTGCATCGTGGGGTAGTAGCAAACCAATCATCGGATTTCAAGGTGAATATGATGCACTTCCGGGAGTATCTCAAAAAGTATCCACAAAAAGAGAACCACTTATTGAGGGTGCTCCGGGACATGGGTGTGGTCATAATATTCATGGGGTCTCTGCTGTTGCAGGTGCAATTGCTACGAAGGTCGCTTTGGAAAACAATGGGATTGAGGGAACTGTTAGATTCTATGGCACTCCAGCAGAAGAAACATACAGTGGAAAAATGTTCATGGTCAGGGACGGTTTGTATGATGATGCTGATGCTATATTGAGCCACCATCCAGGAAGCTCGAATGTAGCAGGCGTTGGCAGCTCCTTGGCTGTGAACTCGGTGAAGTTTCATTTTCATGGAGTTTCATCGCACGCAGCTTTTACACCATTTCTAGGGAAAAGTGCACTTGATGCGGTGGAACTTATGAATACAGGAGTAAATTTCATGCGAGAACATATTATCCAAGAAGCACGGATTCATTATGTCATCGAAGAGGGAGGGATGCAGCCGAATGTTGTACCGCCCTATGCAAGAAGCTGGTATTATATCAGAGCGCCGGCGCGGGAACAGGTCGAACTACTGTATCAGTGGGTACAAAGAATCGCAGACGGTGCCGATTTGATGGCTAGAACAACACATAGCGTGGAGTTCATTGAAGGAGTTTACAATCTACTTCCAAATAAAGGGCTTAGTGACATGGTAACAGCAAATATGAGAGAGGTGGGCGCACCAGAATATTCCAAACAGGAATTGAAGTTTGCAGAAGAGATCTCTGCTACAGTATCTCGAGAGGATAAATTGGAGGAGCTTCGTCTATCACGGCGTCCTGGTTGGGAAGACTTGATAGACACCAACATAGACACTGAGATTATGGATCCGTGGGATGAGGGGATCGTATGGCCAGGATCCACAGATGTGGGGGACGTGAGTTGGGTCGCTCCGACGATAGAGTTTACGACCTCAACCCATGTCCTAGGCATAGGAGGGCACTCTTGGCAAGTTGTTGCGTGTAGTGGAGCAGGAATTGGTCACAAGTCACTCTTGTTCGCCGCAAAGACCATGGCTGGGACTGCAATAGATCTTATCACTAAATCTGATGTGCTTAAGAAGATTCAAGACGAATTCGTGAAACGAAAAGCGGGTAGGATATACAAATCACCAGTCCCAAAGAATCTCAAACCACCTCTTGAGATTGCACGGGAACAGGCAGGCTACAGGAAGGCTCAATAGTTTTTTGTTCATTGATGGAGTTTAAATGAACCTATCCTTTAATAGGACCAACTTGTGTTGTATCGCTTGTGATCTCGATGCATGTGAAGTGGTACTCCATCATCCTGTTAGTTATTCTTGCAAGTCCAGTGCCTATAAAATTCATGTTTAGTAGTGATAGTCAGACACCAATTCAGCATTCAAATGCAATACTAGCAGACGTGCCATTTTTTGTAAGAGGACCTACTGTAAATATGGTGACAAACGAATCAGCATTGATATTTTGGCGAACTGATGGTCTGGCAAATGCTACGGTCTGGTATGGTCTGAACGAATCAGTCATAGAAACAGTTGCTAATACCACTTTGGATACAGATCACCGTGTTAGACTAAACGGATTGAATATAGATTCCAAGTACTTTTACAAAGTATCCTCAAACAACATCGAGAGCCCTCTTTATCATTTCCGTACAGCTCCTGCTGATGGAGATGATGTTAAGATGATTGTAATAGGCGATAACCGGCCAACAACAATTAGCTATTTACAACCAGAAGAATTCAAACAGATGGCTCAGATGATAATAGATGAGGAACCCCATATCATTTTGATGACTGGTGACTATGTTCTTGATGTTAGTGACAATCACGAAACCAACCTTGCAGGTTGGGCAGCTTTTACAAATATCAGCGATTCAATGGGCCACTACGCACCAATATATGCAGTCGTAGGTAATCATGACACCGGAGCTAAGACTGGAACATTAAAGCTTGAATATTTCTTTGATGCATTCGAGCAATATGATGAACCTTCCACTTACTTCTCATTTGACTATGCTGGAGCTCATTACATCCTTTTGGATACAGAAGAACAAAATAATGAAGGTAGAATTACTGGTGACCAATATACTTGGCTAGTCAATGACCTTGAGTCTACCGACAGCCCAATAAAGTACGTCTTTGGGCATCGTCCAATGTATCCATTGAGTCATTTGGGAGACTCGATTGATAGTAATCCCGAAGAAAGAATCAGATTGCAGCAACTCTTTGAGGACAATAATGTGACTGCTTTCATATGCGGTCATGACCACTTGTTCAATAGACTCACAGTAAATGGCGTCGTTCACATTATCACTGGCGGTGGTGGTGCGCCAGTATACAACACACAATGGGGCGGAGCATATTTTCATTATGTCAGAATTGATATGAATTACAATCATCTGAACATATCTTCAATCATGCTCACTGGCGCAATTGGTCACAATTATCAGTTACCCTATACAGGACCACTAGAGATAGAACTTCGAGCAATCTGGAATGGGAGCTCAAATCAGCCAAACACACTGCCCGAGATATACTTCAGTGAAGTTCCAAGCCAGCAGTATTATTCGTGGGATTCTGAAGAGAATCAGACAGAGTTAACGGGCCTTCCAAATGTCAATGGACAACATACCCTTGAAGTGTATGCCTTGGATTCAGATGACGTTTGGTATTATGAACGATTTGTCTTCACAACTGTTGGAGGAGTAACAACTACGCCGGAACAGGTGCCAATTATTGTGGATCCACTTGTGTTAGGAGGTATTGCGGTCGCAGGAGTTGCTGTCGTCCTCATTTTGTTGTATCGACGGCGTAAATAGAACTAAAATGGTGAATGGCTCTCCAGAGGGCGTTCTAGAGGAATTTCTCAATACAATACAGCAAGTTCCTAGGTTTCAAAGGCTTTGGAAAACCTTTACTACTTATGCTGTGAATAGTTCTAATCGCGTTAAGTAGGAGATTAATGGTCTGTGAGAACTTGTGCAAGCTGTGGAAAGGCAAACAATCCAATAAGGAAATATTGCGTTCGTTGTGGCAAGCCTCTTTTTACCACGAAAGTTGACGAATCAATAAAAACACCTGTAGAAGCAACAAGCAGATCTGAGATTGACAAATCAAAATCATACCCAGAACCAGAAGTACCAGCTAAACCAGTATCCACAACGCCTAGCGTCACATCGGGCGACCAATGGGTGAAACCAAGCGAGATATCCAGGGATAGAATGAGAACATCATCTTCCAGTAGAGGAAAGTCCGAGATGGAAAAGGCGAAGGAAGCATTTGCTAGAGCAGAAAAAGTCGGTATTCAAGAGGAGGGAGGAGACATTGTTGAAACCAGAATGCTCAGAGCAAGTGAGGTAAGAGAACTCATGCAGGACGTGTCTTCTCAGCCCCAGACTCCTCAACATCCAATTGAGAGGGCACCAAGCCAAACCATCCAAAGAGCAACGAATACAGTACATGAAAAACCTCTTGCTGTTGCACCAAAATCGATCCCAATGCAGACCTTCGAAGAAAAAGAAAGAATTCCATCCACACCTGCTCCAATAATCGCATCACCGCAATCTAGGAAAGAACCACCAGATTCAATGGTAGCTCCTCAGAGTCGTTCAATACCGCAAGAGAGGCAAACCACCATGATGGAGCGGCAACCTCGAAAAAGCCCAGAAACTTTGGCTACGACAATGCCCTCCACTATTGAACCTGCTAATATTGCTCCACTGACTGTAGTGCAAGAAACTCCCGGACAAGAGATGGATGCAATAATGTCCTGCATAACAAATTCAGAGGATCTTCAAGATGGAAAAATCAAGGATTTCCTGACTGAACTAAGAAATCTCCATAGGGAGGTTCAACTTGTCACTGCTAATCAAATTGCCATAAGCTCACAACTAGACGCTCGTGTTAGGGAGAGCCAAAATAAAGCCGAGGTCAAGAGGATACAATATGAAAGTATCAATGAACAGATGAGACTTGCAAAGCAAGAGTGGGATGATGCAAAAGGGGAATATGAGAAGGCAGAAAATCGTAGAAGACGTGAGATTTCAACGATTGAGGATAAAATCAAGAATATTCAAAAAAGAATCGATAAAGCTGAGGGAGGAGTCAAGAAACGCGTTGGGGAGTTGAATAAGGTTAGAGAAAAAATAGCCCAACTTCAGAAACAGGACTCTTAGTGAAACTGAGAACAACATGTTAATCTCAAGATTGTGAGCATAACAATACTATTGGTTGGTAGGAAAATTCCAAGAGCGTCTAAACGAGAATTATGTAGCTCGGATTCTATGAGTAGAGGAGATATCAGGAAGAGGCCGCAGGTGTGGCACTGAGGTGATAGTTTGGGTTGAATGCGGTCGTAGCAGCAGTAAATCTTAGAGAGAGCAAACGCAATGCTGTGAAGTATGCGTGCAATCTCTTAGGCGGGATTGATGATATTGATGTTTCAGATCGTGATGTTGTCATCAAAGTAGGCGTATTCTATCCAGAAAGTGGATGGTACTCAACAATCGAAACTGTTGATGGCATAATCAAAGCATTCTCGCGTGCTCCACACAAGTACCTCGCTGAAACTGACAACTATCAGGGAACTGGTACTGATAGGCTAAAGGTGTGGGAATCGCTATTCTCAGATACTGTTATCCCTGTGAACCTATCTGACGAAGAAGAAACCATCCCTGTTAAGGTTTCGAATCCCATCAGAGATGTTGTCATCGACCTTGCAAAGATTATTCTGAAACCTCGAGTCTTTGTCAACACGCATGTTATGAGAAGCTATCAGAGGGGAAGCATCCTCAAGAATCTCTTTGGTCTTCCTCCGACAAGAAAAAAAGTTCAGTATCATAAGAGTGAGATATTCTTCAATCTCTTAACCACCCTTTATGAGGCCATTGGAGGCATCGACTTGGCTGTTTTGGATGCCACCTACTTCTCGCAGTTCTTCAAGGGAAAGGGAGCTAGAACTAGAACGGATTTTCTCTTTGTTGGGCGTGATGCGGTAGCAGTCGAAGCAGTCGGTTTCCACCTCGCGGGTATTAAACCACTGAAAACACAGTTAATCCAATCATTTGTTGAGAGAGGCTTGGGTATTGGGGACCTTGATAAAATAGACATTGTTGGCGTTTCCATGGATGAGCTGGAACTCAAGTTCGGAGAAGCACGAAGGTCACTTGAAGCTGAGATAGCTTCGAAACCAGATCCTTGGTCAGCATCGAAGGCAGTCAACAGTCTAATCAATGGAGGCTACTTCAAGTTACCAAACAAAAGGTCAATGTCAGAGGTAATCACAGCTATCAAGGAAGCAGATCCTAGAGCTAAGAACAGGGATCAGATTATTTACGCAACTATGAAACGACGGTTTGATAAGGGAAAACTAATGGGCGAGAGAATTGATAGTGAGTGGATGTTTTGGACCGCCTGATTTAATGTGTTTGTTTAATCAATATCATATTGTTGCAAGCATGAGGTACATGAGTTCAGAGAAACCTTGCCGGTTCCAAAAAGCTTGGCCAATCGAATTTTTAGAAGACACTGTTAATCTTATGCTCTCGATGTGATGCTCCTTAAGCCATTTTAGTGCCATTTGATAGAGTTCAGAACCAACACCCTGTCGCCTATAATCTGGTCTGACATAGAGACCATCGATAAAGCCGGAAGTCTTCTCAAAATGAGTAGGAGGACGCTCTTGAATCAGAACGCATATGTAACCGATTATTGTATTGTTCACTGATGCAACAGCAAAATAGTTTATTTCATCTGTTATTAGTTTTGAAAAGAATGCACGGACATGTTTTGCTGCGTCGGGTCTAACAGCTAGTCTTGAGTCGAGTTCTTTGTGGTATGTCGATGAGTCCATCCAGAGATCTACAATTGCATCAACGTCGCTTTTAGACACTCTTCGGAATTCAATGATTGGAGAATGCATCTACCATCACCTGCTTGCAAAGAAACAATATTCATCCACAATAAAGAATGCTTCTCCTTTAGTAAAGGAACGAAGAAAGCACTGTCTTCATCAAACCAGCGTACCCAAGAATAGTAGATACACTAGTGTTTGTAAACCAACAAGCGGGATCCCTACTTTCGCAAATTCTAAGAAACTTAGAGTTTCTCCATGCTTCTCCGCATTCTGTATGATAATCACATTACTAGCAGCGCCGAGAATAAGCATGTTTCCTGCGATTGTACTTCCGGCGGCAAGCGCCATCAATTGAGGAATAGTAGAGCCAGAAATTGTGAGGAGAGGAAGATACAAGGCAACAAGAGGTACATTTGAAATTAATTGGCTGAACGATACACCGATTATCATTATTATTGGAATTGAAGTTACGTCCAGACTAAGATTAATCAGAAGTTCTTGGAAAAAGCCACTCAACCAGACACTTGCCATCAGGACAAACATGGAAGCAAAGAATAGTAGTGTGGACCAGTCGATGCTTTTGACAATCTTCACTCTTTGATTGCTTAGTAGGAGAATTGGCACCGAGGCAATGAGAGCTATGTACGATAGTCTTAGATCTATCCATGGCGCTACTATCCCAAGGATTATTTTCACTACAATAAGAATCACAAGCAGGCCCAATGACAGCTTAGCTATTTTGATCAACCCATCATCAGGTGTACTAGTATCAAAGTTTTCAAGGACAACTTCAGACTTGAAGTGCTTTCTATAGAATATCTTCAGAATGAGGAAGGCAACTGCCAATGAAACTAATGTAGGCAAGAACAGATACTGTAGAAAAGACACAAACGGGTTTGTTATACCAGAGCTTGCTATTAAGAGATTCTGAGGATTACCAATGGGGCTTAGAACACTTCCTGTCGTGACTGCTACAGCTAATGCCATAAGAAGAAGCTTGGAAGAAATGTTCTGTCTTTTTGAGATACTCAGCATGACAGGTGTACCGATGATTGCTAGAGTGTCATTCATTAGAATTGCCGACAATAGACCTATTGGAAAAAGAATTAGTAGAACCAGATGATTCGCATTCTTGGCATGATGAAATAGTTTGAATGATAAGATATTGAGATAACCACTTCTCTGCATTGCTTCCCCTACAACAAACATACCAAAGAGAAATAGCATCACGTCAATGTTGATTGAGGAAAGAGCATCGAACGGTGAAATTTGACCTGTCAATAAAACTGCTATTGCTCCAATGGTCATTGCTTGCCAGATCTTTACTCGGACATTACCAATTTTTCTGATGGCAATCATTGAAAAGACGATTGCAAGGACAATGACAGGAATCCAAGACGTAATTGCCAATTTCTCATCCGAAAACTTTCACTAGTACATGACTTATAGAGCAATCTGTAGATTCAAAGATCAACAAGGGTCATTTATCTCACGATGTGGGCTGTGGATTTTTCGATCTACACAATCTATCAAAGACATTACCAGTCAAGTTTGTAGCGCAGACCACAATGTAGTTCAAAGATTGTTCACTACTTATATTCATTCTATGCATGTTCAAATGCGTGATTCAAAATGACAGAATCTACAACTTCACTAACAAATCTAGTAGAACGGTTTGATAAGATAGCAGTAAGTGGTTGCTTCTTCCTAATCGGAGGTATTCAGTGGTTCTTGGGCATTCTTGCTGCGGAGTCATGGTATGATGGCTATAGTAGCCGCATTGACTATGTCAGTGACCTTGGAACTGGACCGACTGCATTAATCTACAATCTTTCTGTTTTCTTGCTCGGAGCTTTCATGGTCTTTGGTGCATTTTTCTTGTTCAAGGCTACAGAGAGAAAGCTTCTTCCAATTCTCTTGACGATTTCTGGAATCGGTGCAATGGGCGTAGGGATATTCCCGGCTAATCTTCAGCCTATGCATAGTGTTGCTACCTTGCTAGCAATTATGTTTGGAGCGCTAGCAGCCATTGGTTCGTATTCGTTCCAGAGTAAACCAATGTCAATAATGGCAGCTACGCTTGGATTGATGTCAATCGTTCTATCAATTGTCTTCATACCCTATTTGGGTCTTCCAGCTGGCTCTACAGAGACATTTCTTGGGATGGCAAAAGGGTCATTGGAACGTTGGGCAATCTATCCAATTCTCGCTTGGATTATTAGCTTCGGCGGTTACTTGATGGGAACATCTAAAGCTAATGAGATTTAGACATAAACTGACATCATAAACGAATATGAAGGTGGGCAATGTAGCCTGCCTTCAGAATTCATACATAATCTAGATCAGCTTTTGCTGGCATTGATGAACCAAACTAATGAGTAGTATGCATAATAAGACCCTCTAATATTGTTATATTTGAGGCTACCACTCAATCCTATTGCATTGTTCGCAACCATCTTATGTAGCATTCCGAGAAAAACGGGAGATGACCGAACACTGGTTGCAAACCGCACTTGAAGAAGCCTCAACTCTCTATGGATTCGTAGTAAACAAACTCGTGAAGCTCGGGGGAGGGTACGAGAACAAGATGTTCGGGTTTGATGCTACCGAAAATAGGCTCGTCGTGCGGGTCACTCCACCAGGTCATAAGACGCAGGCTGAAGTGAAGGCGGAGATGAACTGGTTGGCATACCTATCTGAGCATGATGCACCGGTTGTACGTGTGATCCCTTCTCAGAGCAATAACCTCGTTGAAACAGTCGATACCGATGCAGGAGCGATCTCGGTTGTATGCTTTGAATGGGCACCTGGTCATCTGGTAACAAAGGATGATTTCTCCCCAGAGCTTTTCCAAACATGGGGAGAAGCAGTAGGGTTAATGCACAGACTCACAAAGGACTACAGACCACCATCAAAAGTAACTGGACGAATACAATGGTATGACGATGAATATTTGCGCCGTGCATGGATTCCATCGGACCAGGAAAGGGTACTTGAACGATTCGATGCACTTATGGAATACTTCAAGGATAAACCAACTTCACGCGACTCATTTGGACTAATTCATCAGGATGTCCACCATGCCAATCTATTCCTGGATGACAAGCGACTTACTATCCTTGACTTTGATGATTGTGCATACGGTTTCTTCGTCTTCGATATCGCTAACGCACTTGGATTTTCAATATGGGAGAAACCAGAGAGTATGACTAATCGTGAGTTTGCGGACATCTATCTCAAGCACTTCATGGTTGGATATCAGAGAGAGAATCACTTGAACAAGTTGTGGGCAGAGGATTTGTCAAAGGCACTGAAATTGTTCGAGTTCATTCATTATATTGCACTGAACATGGACTACGATTTAGCTGACAAGGGCTCCTTTGATGCACTTGATGAGAGAAGTAAGCAAATTCTGACCAAGTTAAGGAGAAATATTGAGGAAGACCTTTCCTACATCGAGAGCACGTTTTGCCCCTACAGATGATAGATTTGCCTTTCTTAATTCAGCAATTAAAACAAGAGAGGGAAGAGCATCCCTCTTCGGTAAACCAAGAACAGACTAGGTACAGCGGTGTATGACTTCGGGTCCTACTTCCTCGAATTCTTTCTAAAAATTTGATATCAAATATCTAGTACATACTTTTACTATTGAAGAGATTTATTTCCGACTGTGATCTATTGATAATTGAGGGATTGGATGAGTTCTATAAATAGATGGCAGGCAAAGCTTGGACTACTCCTGTTATGGTGCGTGACATTTTTGACACCGTTGGTCATAGGTTCGATTTCGCTTTCATACCAAGCAGGAATAGGATGGGAAATGGAACCAATATACTATTTCCTCTTTGGATCTTATTCTCCACCTGGAGGAGCTGAGCCATCAGGATGGATGATTGGACCAATGTATGTGGCGGTGATTTTTATGTTATTATTATTCTTCGTAATCTATGCTCTTCAGGTCACGTACTATTGCATAAAACCAACTGCTCAACGATGGACAATCATTTCGGGTATTCTGAGCTTGGTTATACCCATTTTCTTTCTAGGAATTTCATTTCCATTTGAAGCTTATACTAGTGGGATCTATGCGGGACCACTACCCTTCCAATTTATACTAGGTCTTGTTGTCATACGGATTGTAAATGTAGGAATAAAGAAACCTGAGGATGAACTTTTGGAAAAGAAGCCGCCATGGTGGCAAAAGAACCAAACTGATTCCGATGAAGACAAGCAATGAGATAGAAAAACAAGAGAGCGAAGAGGGAAAGACTCCCTCTTCGGTAAACTAATTGTATACTAGATACAGCGGTGTATGACTTCGGGTCCGACTTCTTCGAACTCTTTCTTTGAGACCCACATCTTCTGGAAGGTCTTCAGTGAGCCGAGGATAGAACCACCAATCCAGACAGAGTACTGTCTCTCTGGTGGAGCAATGATACGAACCTCGATGTTCTCGGGTACTAGTTCGGTGATCTCCTTGTGGAGTCTCTCCTTGAGTCCAGGGAACATAGTTGAACCGCCGGATAGCACAACATTGGCGTACAGGTCACGTCGCAAGTCGACATCACAAGCCTTGATTGACTCGACAATGTGTTCATCGAGTGGCATTGTGTCAAGACCAATAGCACTTGGGTTGAAGAACAACTCAGGAGCTTGGAACCTCTCTGCACCAACAGTGATTACTTCACCATCAGGAAGCATGTAGGGTTTGTCGACACCAGCCTTGTCAGCAACAGTTCGTTCCCTCTCGGGATCGAGAGCTACGTAACATAGCTTCTCTTTGACATCTCTGACAATCTCTTTCTCTGCACCACTGACAAAGGAGTAACCCCTCTGTCTGAGTAGTCTGCGCAGATACTCGGTGATGTCTCTTCCAGCTAAATCGATTCTGCGGATGGCATGATTGATTGAGAAGCCCTCATAGATTGGTACTATGTGGGTCACACCGTCACCAGAGTCGATGACTAGACCAGTTGTTCTACCAGATGCGTACAGTGATAGCACTGCCTGTGTGGCAACATATACTGCGGGTACTCCGAAGTTATCAAACATGACGGAGGCCATACGCTCTCTGTTCTCTCTGGGGTTGAATGGTGCCTCAGTGAGGAGCACCGGGTTCTCGCTTGGGTCTACCTTCAAGTCGTTATAGAACGTGTAGCTCCAAATCTTCTCGATGGCATCCCAGTCTTCTACAATTCCATGAGAGATCGGGTAAACCAGACGTAGGACACCACGTAGGTTGATAGCCTCTTCACCGATGTAGTAGTCACGTGTGTAGTGATCAACATCGGTCATGATTGACTCATATCTTGGATAACCAATCAGAGTCGGCCAGACACTTCGTGGCTGATCTTCGCCGGCGTATCCGTTCTTGCTCAATCCAGTGCCGTTGTCAATGACAATCGGCTTTGCGCCAAGAAACTCGTCTTCAGCCATTTTTCGGTCCTCGTGTATTTTAATTTTAGACAAATCCAGAAATTCAGATTCGCCAGTTCAGAGCTAGAGAAGCTCCTTGCTACTACACCGTTTCTGCAAATTCTATTTAAGGGTTCGTCGGACGGCCCCTCTTTCTTTTCGAAAAGTATCTTAACAATGTATATTGTAGAGGCTTTTCTGAGCGTTTTTCAGGCAGGAGAGGACATTATCTTCGATAAGTATAAAAGGTTAATACATGAGATTACTAGATAATATATCCGCGGATAGTGTGATAAAATGCTCCGAAAATCCCTTGAAGATATGATCAAAGAAGAGATTGAAACAGTGAGGGCAAGACGGATTATTCTTGATCAACTTGAGGGAGGACTGAAGACTGGCGCAGAACTTAGAGAGAAGATTGCTACGGACATCAAGGCACAGATGATGGTGGAGGGTGCGAGTAAGAGGGAGATTGAGAAGGTTGAGGTGACTAGTCCCAAGCTTTATCATAACACTGGACGCCTCGAAGACTTGGGGATTATCGTCAGCTGGAAACAATCTCAATACCGCCTTTTTGAACTTGAGCCAAGAGCTATTCATCCTGTTCGGAGAGCGTTAGGAATCTCAAAACCGCTTTTGTATGTTACGTCTCTTAGCCGACCTGAGGATCAACGACCGTTTGTACAGTGGTTAACAAACAATCCCTACTTCAATCCAAAGAAATTGCTTGTTTTCGTGGAGGCAAGACACTGGACTCGAGGTGTATCAAGGATAGTTGATCGATTCATACCTGATGATGCTTTCCGACGTTGGACAACAGAATGGATTGAAGTCCCAGACGAGGTTACGGGAACTGATGATGAAACAGAATATGGAAACTTACAAGGCACTGTTGATTTCATGGAGGCAGGAATAATTGATAACATCTTTATTCACGATATGGTAATCGATTTGACTCTCGGGCCGTCATTGGTCACCCTAGCAATGGCAAAGCTTGCAATTGAGTACTCAATCACTGCTTTCCGTGTAACGAGATATGATAGGACAAATGCCGAGATAAGCTATTACTGAGGAGGATGAAATCTTGAGTCGGATGAAACTCTCCTTGAAACCTATTCACATAGAAAAAAAGCTCGAGGTCTTATTGAAAGCTATAGATCAGACAGGAAAGGAAACCCAAGCGAACAAGACACGGCTCCATGCAAAAATCGACCGATGGAGAGAGCAACTTAAAGAAGTACAGATACGCTTGGAGTATATTCGTCGTCAGTTGATTCCAAAGTTAGAGAAAATTCTAGATATAAGAATCAAAAATATCGAAATCGTACAGGTAGTAATGTTCCAGCCAAGTACAAAGAACCTATTCCTAGAGCTAGACACGCATTATAAGAATGAGAGGAACAATCCATTAGAGGATCACGAGTTCGCAGACCTAATAGCGTTAAGTGAGATAGCTCAGGTGATAGCTCTGCTTGGGGACTCTGTAATTGATATGGGCGTATTGTACCAGTTATGGCAACCAGATCCAAGTGATGTCGGGCACATCACACAAGAAAAATCAGAGATTGTTAGTAACATGCACATGGCAAACCTGTGCGATCGATGGGGACTCTACGAACATAGAATTCACTTTGATCCTGATGTTCCAGGCAAAGCTGAGATAGAGCATGATAAGGGAACACTTGTTGAGGCTATCTTTGGAATCATTCAGATGGAACATGGTTTCAGGAAAGTCATTGAAAACATCAAGCATCTACTCTAATACTCTAGAAAATCATATTCATCTTCCCGATATGTAGGAATATCTGCTGGTGGAAATAGTTCTTCAAACTTCTTCCTGACAGCGTTAGCAATCTTAGGTTCTGAGTATACACGAACTGATGGGATTGTTCGTGATTGCTGCTTCAGAATCTGCAGAAGAGGAAAGCCCTCCTTTGTTTCATCCAGACCTACAAGGTCGAAACCTCGTTCACCACCAATCAGGAGTGGTATCTTACTCAAGGTCTTTTCTCCTAATTCTGGAACTACAACGTCGACTACTACGCTGCCAGGTTCCTCTGAGAGCTCATTCTCTGTTTCAATCAGATTAGTGATTTCATCGAGCATCAGGAGAAGCTTCTTTCTAGCACTTGGTTCAAATGCCACAAGAGGTCTAAGAAGAGCCACCTTGAACAGCCGTCTATATCGGATTCGTGATACATATTCCCTAACGAAAGCAACCTCCGATTCGGAGAGCCAGCGGAAGAGGTCGCTATCATTCATTCTGGTAAAGAGACCGATACACTCATTCTTTGTAAGAGATTCTTCTTCCATTCTGAAGTATGTTGCTTTTGACACAAGAGCCTCTGCAAGTTTTACTGCATGGTGAAGATACAGGTCAGAGAACATCCAATTGCGACTAAGAATCAGAGACTCAAGAGAGTGTATTGCTTTCAACATGAAAGCACGAACGTATTTTCCTTCTCTGTCCATAACTACGCGGTTGGTTAGCATAACTCGTTCAGCAGGAAATACTCCTAGCTGTACACCACTATAATGTGCATCCCGAATCAAATAGTCTGTTTTATCGATATCTAAGGGATGATCTAGAAAGTCATGGAGAATCCTCAATACAGGATTGTTGGTTTTTCCTCTCAGAATACTCATTATATCCTGTGGTTCTATATCGTTCTTTTGGAGGATGTCAGTGAGTCCACTATTTAGGACTAAATACTCTCCCAGATCTACGTGATTGATGCCAGCCCAAGACTGTAGGGCGAACTCGATGGTGTGAGAAGTGGGTGGATGGCCAACATCGTGAAGCAAGGCTGATGCTCTAAACAATTTCCTCTGATAATCATCAAGCAGGTTAGAGAAAGGAGTAAAGTGACCACAATCAAGATCTTCACAGTAATTCACCACACGGATTGACTTCTGGGCAAGAAAATTAGTGCCTAGGCAGTGTTGGAACCGAGTGTGTGTAGCCCCAGGATAAACAATATGTGCAGGTCCAAGCTGCATCACATATCGAAGCCGAAGCATTTCCCAGGATGAGATGATGTCTAGCTCCCATGGATCAAATAGAATAGCTCCATGAACGGGATCCTGAATGGCTTTTTGCCTTGTATGCTTTTCACCCATTGAGATGAGCTGTTCGTGTTCTTTGATTGACCGGGCAATTTTACTCCAGCTCTCACCACCTTGGTTTCTTGCATCGGCAATTTCACTCTCTTTAAGTCCAGTGAGGCGGATTAGGCGAATGGCATCCACATCTACATTATTCTGCAAAGTAGATAACTCCGAGTTTTGATATCAGACCTGCTATTTAAGCCATAACAAGGAATACTTTCAAGGGTGTGTTCGCGAAAGTTTCACTCGTTCTCGAGCTGCTATATACTCGAAGGTGTTGCCTGTCTTCATTGCTTTGCAATATTCGTTCGGATGGCAATAACCCCAGTGACGCATAGCAATACAGGATGGAGCCCTTCGTGATTTAAAGAAAGGAGGAGCCAGTACATTGACTGCTACAAGATAGTTTGTGACAGTCTTAATTGTTCTCTTCGCAAAGGCTAATCGAATACATGGGGGTGTTCTCTCTATGATTTCCCAAGTCACCATTTTATAGAGCCGTGACCAGAGTAGACATTTCTTTGCAACATACAAGAAATCGCATTTGGGACAGGTCTTAATGTGAATTGATATTTCACAAAGCTCATCGCGACTTGTTTTAGTCAAACTCGTACCTCGAAGAAGATGGAAATTAACTTCAGCGAAATGCTGCGGTGTGAATGAGCCGAACTCATCTACAAAAGATTGAAGGTCCTTTGCAACAGTTTCCGATGTGGAAGTCCACTCGGTTTCATCAAGATTGAGTGGCTCTTTTTCTCTGCCCATAGTATCAAGGTCTCATGCTTCACTCTTAAGCTCATTAGTTTTGGCATCTCCTCAATCCAATAACTCTTAAATGGTCTCAAAGTCCTTCACGTTTTCGTTCAGCCATCAGCTGTAAGAGGACTCCCCACATGACCTTGCTTGAAGTTATTTCAAAGGTTACCTTCAAGGAGGTGATCACATCTGTCGAAATTGTGGATTTAAGAAATAAGGGGAGGAGTAATATTGTCGTATCAACACTCAATGGAGATGTAAGAGTCTATGAATTCCACCAAGAGGATAAGAATCCTCTTACAGAACGGTGCAAACTAGGGAATCTACCACCTTTAGCTGCAATGGGAATTGGAGATGTGACTGGTGATGGGGTAAAGGACTTTGTCATCGGTGGACTTGATAACACACTACGTGTAGTTGTGTTTTTGGATGACTGTCTTAGCGTAAAGGCTTCAACTCCTTTAGGTAGTCTTCCTACCTCAGTTTCAGTTCTCAATGTTCTAGATGATGAGAGTGCTGAAGTCGTTGTGGCGACCAGTGATGGTAGCATGCGATGTTATGGGTGGTATGATGTTGCTTTGGATAAGCTAGCCCATAAAGTTCTCGAACGACCAGTGTTCTCAATCCAACCGCTCTATACCAAGGGAATGCCCTATAGTCGTTTTATCTTCGGAGATGATTCAGGATACTTCTACATCTATCAATATGGTGATGATAGATTGCATGAACGAGCGAGAATCAGCGTTGGAGGAGATGTGGGGCTTGTTTCTACAGGGGACATTACAGATGATGAAACTTATGAAGCAATGACCGTTTCTGATGGGAAGACACTTACTTTGTATGGAATAGTTAAGGGGACAATGGAAAGGATTGATTCCATAAAAGCACCCAATCCAGTTAATGTGGTACGAATGGGGCGTTTTTGGAATTTAGAACCTGCACGCGGTCAAATAGTGGTCAGTCATGCCAACTCCAATATTACATTATTGACTCTAGTTGGCAAAAGAATCACTGAGGAGGCAACACTGAAGACCTCCAAGAAGTCAACAGAATCGAATCTTGCTGTTGGCGATATCGATGGCGATAAGAAACGCGAGATCGTGCAGGCTGTAGGAAATACGCTGTATATTATTGACTTTAATGATACTTGAAACCTATTCGAGCTTTGGCATATAGATTTCATTAGCTTGAAGAACTTTCAATGTTTTGACAGAGGTCTTGGCTTGAATTTTAGGTGCAACGTTCTCTTCAATCCAAAATTTCACATTTGCACGAGCTGCGTCGATATTCTCACCCTCTGCATTCATATCGAAACGGATGAATAGATGGTAGGGTTCCCGTTCTGAGAACTCTTTCTTAATCATGGCCCAGAAAGCCCTTGATCCGGCAGGAATGTCGATTCGACCAAGAATCTCAGACCATGACTTCCCCTCTAATCTCTTTGATACAATGGCAAGATCTTTGAGTTCCGGTAGTTCCTTCAAGGCTTGGAGAACTTTTTCTCCAACCTTCTTAGTATCTGGAGTCCCCTCGAATTCTGCGAGAAGATAATGATCAGCTCTAAAATTGGGCATTATTTTATCGCTCCGATTGCTGTCTTTGTAGCGGCGTTTTGAATTCGACTCTTAAGTATAATGGTTCAACATTTGGTGGACTACAAATTACTATTTGAGCTGCCGCTCATAGTGGTACACCCGATATGCAGCAGTGCCAAGGCCCAAGGCTGTCACTATTATTAATCCTAAGAGAAGAAGACCAAATAATGAGAAGATAACGAGAGTGAGTAGTCTTTCAGATCTTCCTCCAAGTCCGACATCAAGATCCGTTATGCCCAAACCTTCAGCTCGAGCTCGTGTGTAACTTGTCATTAGCCATCCAAAGATACAGAGAACGATCCATAATGATACGGGCAGTCCCAGTAAATCCGTGGAAGGATAAGCAACTCCTATGGAGCCTAGAATCAGCAACTCAGCCGCCTTATCTACAACGGAGTCAGAGAAGGCCCCCTGTTTTGAAGAGCTGTCATTAAGTCGGGCGATGGCACCATCAACACCATCAAAAAGCCCAGCAAGGAAGACTAGGATTGCGAACAGTGCCTGAGAACTCAATAAAATCAGAGAGAGAGCTGCTATCATTGCAAGAAATAGACTGAAGTAGGTTATCGTGTCAGGACGTACTCCATGACGTGCAAGGGGTCGTGCTATGATTTGCACAATTCGCTTGAAGGGGCCTCTGACTCTAAACCGACTAGGCATTGATTACAACTCCGCATGATATATCTTTGAGCCATAGACTATCGCATTTTCAATATGGCTATTGGCATGTACAGCAGATTTACCATATACAATTGTGTTGATAAGTTCACAATTCTCTGAAATTCTTGCAGCCAACCCGATAGTGACATTTGGACCAATTCTGCTGTCCTGGTCAATTCTACAACCAGGTAATAATAAAACAGGACCTTGAAGATGGACATTCGCATTCACAACAACATCTGAGTCCTTCAGTACAAGGCTATCACCTATCTGTATCGAATCACCGTTAGGAACAAAGAGACCTCTTCTAACATCTTGTGCAACTCTGCTCTCAAGTAGGTGACGATTGAGTAAAATAATATCCGAGAGCGTATCGATATCGAACCATTTTGAGTGTACTTCATGACAGTATAATGGGATTCCATCATTTATCATCCGATTAAGAGCAAATACTAGACGATTCTCATTTTGTAATAATGCAGACCTGCAGTAATCAACTATTGTTCTATTAGCAATCAGCATCATCGCACTTCGTCCAGTTGAAAACACACCCTCTGGCACTGAGTTTCCTAATCCTACAACAAACCCATCTTTGTCTATGTAGACAGGAGTTCCTGAAGTTGCTGTATAATCGACAGCCAGAACCATCCCCCTTGAATACTCATACTTGTTTAGCAAATCTTTGATATTATCAGCTCCCACAACTGCATCTACAGGGCAAATGAAGAATTCCTCATCAGAAAAAGTTTCAATGGCAGATAAAGCGGTTCTAAGTGGTCCAATCTCATAATCCTGAACAGGAACAATAGTGATACTTGACTCACAATCTTTTTGCTGCTCGTCTGATTGGAGATGTTTCTCTATCAATGATGCCTTGTAGCCAATGGCAAGGGTTATGTTCTGAATTCCTGCAAGAGAGAAATCGTGCAAGCTCCAGTCTAGGAGTGTTCGTCCTGCAACACTCACTAAAGCTTTGGGGATCTGATCAGTAAGTGGACGAGCACGTTCCCCGACTCCAGCTGCAAGAATCACTCCGCGAATATGAATTCCTCCTGTCCCTCAACATGAAGCGTAAGGGCCATATGTATGTTTGTAGGGTTGCACATGGGAAGACTATTGACAGCTGAAATTATGAGCGTCGAAGATTTAGGTAACTGCGATGCAATCGTTGATAGAGCTGCAGAGATAATTAGATCGGGAGGTCTCGTCGTCTACCCGACTGATACTAGCTATGGTCTTGGTTGCGATCCGAGAATTCCCGAAGCCTTGAATCGGCTCATAGCTGTTAAAAGACGAGACCGGAGATTGGGAGTGCCACTCCTCTTTGCAGACATAGCACAATGTGAAATCTATCATGATTTTGGCAGCTTGGAAAAAATCATAGCCAAGATATTCTGGCCAGGGCAGCTCACTCTCATCGTTACACCGACCCCGAATGTTCCAGAACATATTACTGCGGATCGAAATTCCATTGCCATTCGAGTGCCAAATCATATCATCCCAAGAGGAATAGCCCAGAGGGTTGGAGGACCGATTGTAGGAACAAGCGCAAACAGGAGTCATCGGCCTACGCCGTTTGATGTATCTGAGGCTTTAGATCAATTAGGAAATGAAGTAGATCTATACATAGATGGTGGGCCATCTTCAGCTTCGGATAACTCAACCATAATTGGAGTCGAGGACAGTGGTGAAGGAGAAACATTGAACATCAAAATCTACAGAGAAGGCGCACTCTCGACAGATATGATATCTGAAAGTCTCAAGGTGGACTCCGATGCCCTTAGGATGTGGACAACTAGATTTGTTTTTACAGACATGTGAGGGAAATTTCGCTGAGAGCCTTTAATCTCTTGGTTGGTTGTCCCAGGGAACGAGAGAAAGCAGCAAGGTCAGAAGTTCGATATTTTGTTGGAGACCTCTTAGCGGATACGGATCTTGTGATTTCATTTATTGATATCTCAGGGCTTATCACTTGCTGGACATCACTCGATCCATTTTATGTTGTTCACAAGCTACGAGAGTTTGCTCTCGAGAATCCATATCAGTTCAGATTTAGTACTCGATTCACACCTTTAGAATTCTGTGTGGAGTCAAATCTGGATGTTATATCAAAGACTGCCCGTGGACTGCTAGACAAGATAAGTGAGAACGAAACGTTCAGAGTAACGGTTAGAAGAAGACAGACCGAACTTGAAAACATGGAAGTGGTCAAAGCAGTTGCAGAGGAGATACCTAGGACTGTCAACTTGGAAATGCCTGACAAGACAATTTGGATTGAGATTGTCGGAAAAATGACAGGTATGTCTGTGCTAGACGAGAGAACAGATATTCTCTCAATAGCATCACTGAGGAACGAGGTGTCTTAGATTATTTTCAACTGATAGTTGCGACCTGTGAGATTCTACTTACGAGGCATTTTGACAGGGCAAGCTGCCGTGACGGTATATCATCTTTGTCAAGAAAAAGGAGGATTTCTGATTCACTAATATGAAAAGCAGCCATCAGCGTTTTCAATTTCTCAACTGTCATTTCAAAAGCTGGTGAGATCTCATTCCCTATGGCTTGCTCAAGGTCTAAAACACTGGTTTGGACCTTCTGTTCATCATCTCCAAGTGCAACTACAGCGACTGTCACAGTTTTATCACTGACACCCATGAGCTCTAAAGCTCTGCCAATCTGATGTTGAGCACTGGCATAGATGACTATCTCTACATCTAGACTCCGGGATCTCATGTAGTCACCCCTCCAAGCATTAAGCGCATTTTGAGCAGCTGAGAGTAGATGTAGCTCATCTACTATCATCGCACCATTGAAGAATTGAACCGCTAATACTAATTCAGACATGGAACTTGCTAAATTGAGCAGTTTATCTCTATCGAGATGTGTAGAGTTCCTGAACTCGGAGATGCAGATGTGAATAACTTCATCCTTCCATGTGATTGTTTCAAATAACATTAGACAAACCTCATTGTTGTGTCTTACAAGCGTTTGATGAAGTAGTCTGCAACAGTTGGTTCAAAACCAACTTCGAATACGAGACGATCACGTATATCTTTCATTTCAAGAGCTGGATTCTCTCTCTTGAATATCTTCACAAGAGCTATAATTGACTCACGATTCTCCCACGGGTACACAACCCAGCTGCTAGTCTGCACCATGAAATAGTCAGGGGTTACATGCGATGTTGGTTTTAGATGGATTACTGCTGAACGTTGTTCTTCAACACCAAGAGATCTCACATGATTGATGGCATGGTGGAGACTGTCACCAGTGTCAGCAATTTCATCAACAATAAGAACGCTCTGCCCTTCTAACGAACCTGTAAGTGGTTGTGTGATTTTTGGCTCTTTGCCCTTCACCCCAACATCCGTGTAATACTCTATTCGTATGTTTTGTAGAGATTCCATATAGAGAACGTCAGATAGAATTCTTGCAGGGATCCAACCACCACGGGCGATTCCCACGATGATATCAGGTCTATAACCACTCGTCACAATCCGTTCAGATAACTGAAGAGTGAGATTGTAAACATCCTGCCAGCTTAATATGAGATAGTCCATTCGTTATTGCCTCTTGAAATGGCTTGAACAACTCGTTATTCACTGCCTAATTAATGCCGCTACAAGTAACACAACGTAAATCAGTATCTATGATAGACAAATCAAAGGGAAATCTATGAAGCCGGATCTACTTCTGACAAACATTGGACAATTAGCAACACTTCAGGGACACAGCGAAAGTCCAAAAATCGGTGCGGACATGAAGGAACTCTCTATTATTGAGGGTGGAGCAATTGCCATCGAAGGTGGTATCATCACTGCGGTAGGACCAACTGCAGAGGTATTAGCACACATCACGGAAATGCCAGATTTGCCACCACTTGAATTCCCAAACATGCTTGCAACTCCCGGCTTCATTGACTGTCACACGCATCTTGCTTTTGGAGGCTCACGAGAACACGACTTTGAAATGAAACTAGCTGGAAAAACATACTTGGAGATTCTTGCAGAGGGCGGTGGGATTCTCAACACGCTTCGATCTACAAGAGCTGCTTCAGAGGAACAATTGACACGCAATGCATTCTCCTTCGCAGAATCTATGTTGAGTATGGGAACTACGACTATTGAAGCAAAGAGCGGGTATGGTCTAAACACTGCAAGTGAGCTTAAAATGCTAAGATCGATTGAGGACCTACGCCGGAAGATACCAGCAGGGCTTGTATCAACATTCTTGGGCGCTCATGCAGTACCGCCTGAGTTTGAGGGTAGACCAGATGATTATGTAGACCTGGTCATCAATGAAATGATACCAGCGGTGTCTGAAACAGGTCTAGCTGAGTTCTGTGATGTCTTTTGTGAGAGAGGCGTGTTTGGTTTAGATCAAACTAGAAATATCTTACTTGCAGCAAAATGTGCTGGGATGAAATTAAAGATTCATGCGGATGAGATCGTTCAATTGGGAGGAGCAGAATTAGCCGCGGAATTGGGAGCAATCTCAGCGGATCACCTTCTCATGGCATCTGATGATGGTCTGGAAGCAATGCAAAAAGCAGGGACTATTGCAACACTTCTTCCAGCAACAGCTTTCAGTCTAAATACAACCTATGCAGATGCTCGAAAGATGATTGACATGGGACTGCCAGTAGCGCTTGCTACAGATTTCAATCCCAACTGTGCCAATGATTCAATGTTTTTCACTATCGCACTAGCTTGTTACAAGATGAAGATGCTACCCCGTGAGGCACTATCAGCAGCCACAATCAACGCAGCGCATGCACTCGATAGGGGAGCGATGCTTGGAAGTCTGGAAGTCGGAAAACGTGCAGACATCCTCATTCTAGACTGCCCAAATCCCGAATACTTGACGTGGCGTTTCGGAGTTAATCTTGTCCATACCGTCATCTCAAATGGGAAGGTCATTCACACAAAGTTAGGACCTTAATCAAACGTCCAAAAGAGGACCTGTGATACTCTCTATCGAAGACACGATCGCCCCAGACTGTATTAGTTTACAAATTTGAGCAATATCAGGGCTCAGAGACCTATCATCCTCTAGTTTTGGTACTACTTCTCGTATCTTTGCATAGGCTTTGGCAAGAGGTGTTGATGGTTTTAATGGTAACAATAGATCGATTCCCTGAGCTGCACACATGTACTCGATAGCTATGACATTCCTGACATTCTCAAGTATGCTGCAAGCTTTTCGAGCGGCTATTGTGCCCATACTGACATGATCTTCTTGGTCTGCACTTGTTGGAATTGAGTCCACACTTGCAGGATGTGAGAGGACTTTGTTCTCCGACACGAGAGCTGCAGATGTGTATTGGGCTATCATCATGCCTGATTCGAGACCTCCCTCTGTTGTAAGAAATGCAGGAAGACCACTTAGATGTGGATTTACAAGGCGATTAACCCGCCGCTCAGAGATATTCGCAATCTCTGATAGTGCGATAGCTAAGAAGTCCATTGCAAGAGCTATGGGCTGACCATGAAAATTACCACCTGAAATCACAGTGCGGTCATCTGTAAAGACTAGAGGGTTGTCTGTTGCCGAGTTAATTTCAATTTCCACAACACTCTGGACATATCGGATAGCATCCAAGGAAGCACCAATGACCTGAGGGATACATCTGAGAGAATATGCATCTTGAACCTTCCCACAATTTGCATGGGATTGATTAATCTCACTGTCGACCAAGATTAATCTCATCGAGGATGCAACATCAATTTGTCCTTCATGGGCTCGTATAGCATGAATTTTTTCATTCAGTGCAGCGCGTGTCCCTCTCAGTGCTTCTAGGCTCATAGCGGCTGCAACGATAGCATCTTTGATCAAAGCTAACGCATCGTTCACTACTAACGCACCCAATGAAGTCATGGGTTGAGTCCCATTGATGAGTGCGACACCTTCCTTTGCCTGAAGGGCAATTGGCATAATTCCAGCCTTTTTGAGAGCCAGCAATCCATCCATTCTCTTACCTTTGTAGAGTGCTTCACCCTCGCCTATCAAGACCAGAGCCATGTGTGCCAGTGGCGCAAGATCCCCGCTTGAACCAACAGATCCCTGCTGAGGAACGATAGGAGTGACACCAGCGTTGAGCATCTCGATAAGTGTGAGAATAACATCAGTTCGGACACCAGAGTACCCTTTAGCAAGAGCATTCGCTCGAAGAAGCATCATTCCTCGCACAGCCTCTATCGGAAAGGGCTCTCCAACTCCAACGCTATGACTCCGAATTAGGTTCACTTGAAGCTTTGCCAAATCCGCGCGGCTAATCGATACGTTTGCTAATTCTCCAAACCCAGTGTTCACGCCATAAACTGTACGACCTTCTTTGATTGCAGATTCAATGACATCACGACTCTTCTTGATTTGTGCTTTAGCGGATGCGGCAAGTTCGACTTTCTTGTTATAACGGGCTACTTGCACAAATTCATCAATCGTTAGGCTTTCACCATCAATCGAAACGGTCATCATATCCACCCTGAAGTAGTGCTACCAATAAACAATATGGATTACTTACTGACAGAAGAGGGTCACAGATGCTCTCTTTAGTAGTTATCGAACAGATACCCAAGTGTCAATAAGTGTATTTCACTACCATGATTACTAAATAGAGTGTGAATGAAAATTGGATTTGACTGCGCTTGCAAATGAGCAGAAAGACCTTGCAAAGCTTGTCAGAAAGTATGATGACCCGTCTTATACTAGTCCTATTGTTACTGGGGTAGATGTTGCCTATGCTAAAGACATTGCCGCTGGGTGCGCAGTAGTGAGCAATAATTATACAAATGAAATCATTGACTCTTCGGTTATTATTAAGGAAATAGAGTCGGATTACATTCATGGTTTTTTTCAACTCCGAGAAGGTCCCATAATCATTGAGCTAATTCGGAGTCTTGAAATGCAGGGAATCATTCTAGTGGATGGAAATGGGATACTTCATCCAAGGCGATTTGGTCTGGCATCCTATCTTGGTATCAAGATGGATGTTCAGACTATTGGTGTCGCCAAGAAGTTAATGCTTGGAGAAATGGGACCAGGTACCGGTGACTCTGCAGAGATTATACAGGATCGTGAGGTTCTTGGAAAGGTATTGTGGTTGAATGAGAGAAAACCCATCTACGTTTCAATCGGGCACAGAATCACATTGGATACTGCTGTAAAGATTGTTTCAGAGTCCAGTGTGGATGGATATCCAGAAGTCCTAAGACGAGCACATAAAATGTCCAAAGAAGCGCTCAATAGGTATAAGGATTAATCTTCTTCAAATCTTTTCTTCACCACACGCTCTACAAGCCCTTCTTCAGGAACAAATGGAAGCGAGATGTGACCTTTATCTCCAAGTCTCTCATTCCATTCTACTACTGTTTCAATAGCATGTTCGTTTCTTGCCCATGCACGTCGTGCTACCCCACCCATGACATCCCAGTCCAAGGCAGACTGGATAATTGCATCAACTCGCTTAGACCCATCGAGCACTAGTCCGAAGCCGCCATTGATAGCCTTACCTGTTCCCACGCCACCACCGTTGGACAAGACACACATCGTCATACCTCGCGCTGCATTCCCAGACCAACATTGATGAGCCATGTCGCTCATCACATTACTACCATCATAGATATTCGCGGTCTCTCGGAAGGGAGAATCTGTTCCTCCAGTATCATGATGATCTCGACCTAGCATAATTGGTCCGACCTTCCCATCCCTCACTAGTTTATTGAATGCCAACGCAATCTTAACACGACCTTGTGCATCAGCATAAAGAATTCTTGCCTGTGAACCAACCACAAGGGCGTTTTTCTCTGCGTCTCTTATCCAGTGATAATTGTCGCGATCTTGACCTCTGCGAGTAGGATCAATCTTCGACATAGCTACCCTATCGGTCTCGATGAGGTCTTCGTGTTTTCCACTCAGGCATACCCATCGGAAAGGACCATAACCGTAATCAAAACAGATGGGACCCATAATATCCTCAACATATGATGGAAAAACGAATCCTTCAGAGGTGTCTTTTCCATTCTTTGCGATACGGGTTGCTCCTGCATCAAAGACTGCTTTCATGAAAGAGTTCCCATAGTCCCAGAAGAACGTGCCACGTTTCGTCATTGCCTCAATGAGTTCAAATTGTCGGCGTAGAGACTTGTCCACGAGCTGATTGAACTGAGTTCGATCATTCTTGAGTAGCTCTCTACCCTCTTCAAATGTCACTCCTTGAGGAGTGTATCCGCCGTCATAGACTGCATGGCATGAGGTCTGGTCGGAAGCAAGTTCAATGGTGATATTGTTATCAAGAACAAACTCCCAGAGGTCTACAACATTTCCATAATAGCCGATTGACACGGGCTCCTCCTTTTCGCGATATTCATCAACCCACTCAAAAATCTCATCTAGGTCGGAGGAATACTTACTCAACCAGCCTTGCTCATGTCGCGTGTCAATCCTACTTTTATCCACTTCAGCGATTATTCCGATTCCGCCAGATATCTCAATGGCTTTTGCCTGAGCCCCACTCATCCCTCCTAATCCTGACGTAAGGAATACTTTTCCTCTCAGATCTTTGTCTTCAGCCAATCCAAGATAGAGTCTACCAGCATTGAGCAGTGTAATGAAGGTGCCATGGACTATTCCTTGTGGTCCAATGTACATCCAACCTCCAGCTGTCATCTGTCCATAGTTTGCCGCGCCCATCTGTGTTGCATGATGGAAACCTTCTGGATTGTCAAACATTCCCACCATGAGACCATTTGTGGAGATCACTCGAGGTGCGTCCCGCCTCGATGGGAAAAGGCCTACTGGATGCCCCGAACTCACCACTAGTGTCTGTTCCTCAGTCATGTTTTCTAGATATTGCTTAATCAGCTGATACTGCATCCAATTCTGGCAGACCTGGCCCGATTCGCCATACGTCACAAGCTCGTATGGATAGAGGGCAACATCATAGTCAAGATTATTGTCAATCATCAATTGAAGAGCGCGAGCCTCTAAAATTCCTTTATACTCAGATACAGGTTTTGCACTGATAGAACCTTGTGGGCGATAGCGATAGGCATAGATACGACCTCTTGTGAGCAGTTCATCCAAGAATTCAGGAGCAAGAGTTGCATGAAGGCTTTGTGGAACATAGCGAACAGCATTCTTTACAGCAATTACAGTTTCACGATGCGTGAGATTAAATCCGCGATTTGGAGCACGTCGAATTTTAGGATCGAAGTTGGGTTTAGGAGGCAGCTCTGAAGATAGCTTGATTGTCATTGCCCTTGACACATCAATAGTCATTGGAACACATCCCTTAGTTGGTTGTGAAAATGCTTCAATTACTCATAAAGGACTCGACTTACATTGAGAGGCTATTGAAAGAACTGTTATCATCACTTAGCAATCCCAATTCTTCTGAGAGTTATTATCAACAGCCAAACAGGGAGTGCAGCGAGCACCAGGAGTGGACTGATTGAAATCGTATCTAGATTCAAGACTAAAAGATCGAATCCGACCTTGAAGAGAAGATAGGACAAGAATAGAGCCAAGGCGGATGCTCAGTCGAATCCCTCTTTTTCGAGTGTTGATAAAGTTAAACATGCATAGAACAGAGGAATGAAGTGGACGAATGGCATAACAGATGCATTCCACCAGTCAGCAGTTGCAAACAGTATCTTCACATATTGAAGAACGACAGATGCGAGTCAGCAGGGAGGTATTAGGACCTCGAAGAAAGTTTCATCGGGAGAGTTACAGACAAAAAGAGAAGCACACCAAATTCCCTCTGTAGATATAATACCAAGAATAAGACCAGCTTCCTCTAGTCTAAGCAAATATTCAAGATGAGAGATTGTATCTTCAATAAACTTGCGAGCGATTTCTTTTTGAGAGTCCGCATCGTCTGTCGATGGTTCAATGATACAGGGCGGCAGTGTTATCTCAATCTCAATGGAACATGGCTCTGACGATTGAGCGTCACGAACAATCATGATTTTCACCCAATCTGTCTTGTATAAGAGAGCGATAGACTCGTCGAGGTCTCCTTTAATTGGCTCTGAAACAATTCGCCGATACCGCTGGAGCAGCTCAGTAGATGTTATCATTGAGAGGTGACTCCAATTATATTGCTCACTAGAGAGTGATTCAAGAAAACATCAATCCATATTTGAGAAATATAGCCCGCGCTTTTTCTTGGTCCACAATATATAGGGTTCTACGCATGTCATCGAGATTTGGCATCTTTTGACATATATCTGAATCAACAAGTCGGTCCAGTGCGAAGGTGACAGTCCGTAGAGGCACCTTGACCACCTTACTAATATCTCTAGGTGGCATTGGACCTTGTTTGTTAAGACAATCTAATACTAAGAGCGCACTCTTGGGTAATCTTAGTCTGGATATCATAGCTCATCACTTGAAGTCATATATGGATTATAGTGTAGAAATAACATATCTATGCACGCGACGTTGTATGTTCGGGAATATGATAATTCGGCACGATTGAAGGTAAAAATACGAATGAGTCGGTTCGGAAATCTACAGCTCATTGAAAGTATGGAGATTAGAATCTAATTTCAAGGCCTTCGTCATACTTACTAAAAGTAACTTCTAGACAGCTCCTTCTACCGTTATTATTTCACTAATGGAGGTAGAAGGAGCTCGAAGATCTCAGCATTTGGCATTTCTTTAAAATGCCGAGAGGCTAAGATAAGACAATCTTTCCCAACAAAATCAATGAAGAAACCTGAAGCTTCTAGCTTCAGAATATATTTGATATATTCAATAAATTGCTCCAGAATTTGTCGGGTTTTGTTGCTCGTCTGCCTTGGATTTAGCGGAGAGGAGGAATTTGGAAAGACAGAGGAATAAGGCTGAGATACTTCAATTTCAATTATGATTGATTGGGGATCTTCAGACTTTCGTACAACAAGAATTCGTGCCCAGTTGGTTTTATACAGGATTGATACGGATTCTTGTTCTTCAGTGTGAGTATCATAGACTGGTTCAGTTTTTATGATTTCATGAAACCGGGATTGAAGATTTGGAATGTCTACCATTTCAGAACCTGCTTTGCTTGTCTATTACGCTAAAGAAAAACATCATTCAGATAATCAGGCCTTTTGGCGCCAAGCTACCGGTGAGGGTTGAGCCCTGAAGGCTTGGTCACTATATTTTTGGATGAGATCTTTGGCAAGTTCTTTATTGACATGGTACATAGGACGCCTCATATCAAGAAGATTTGGAACCCTGCGTAGTAATTGACGTCGCACCAACTCCTTGAGAGCGAAACTTACAGTACGTGGGGCCATGTTCAATTTTTCACTGATTTCAAGTGGACACATCGGACCATCATTTGCCAATGTACCGAGAATCATGATTGCGCTCTTTGGCGTTCGTCCAGATCTTGCTGCCATTTTTTCTACCTCTGAATGTTTTGCAGACACGTTGTGAACTTTAGAAAAGAGATATTTATTTGCGTGAACTTTGAGGGTATGATTTGAACCGAACATTAGATAAAATCAGCTCAAAACTGAAGCATTGAGTGCGTTTTTGAGTCTTTATCCCGAAGGACTGTTTATATTTGGCACAAGTGAATCTATGAGATTAATTAACAAAGAGGATTTCAGGTGCATCCAATGACAGGGATGGTTTTCTTCAAGACAATGATGCTAAAGAATATTGTAGACTTCTATGTAAAGGAGTTAGGGATGCATATCTGGTTAAAACAGAAAGATTGTACGATTCTAAATCAGGGTAATCTTTTGATAGGTTTCTGTGAACGTAGTTCAGCTGAGCTAGAGGGGATGATTACCCTCTTCTATCCAACAAAAGATGATGTAGATGAAATGCATACAATGTTGAAGCATATAGCAACGACAAAACCTGTAGAGAGTGATGTATACAAGATATACCATTTCTTTGCCAAAGATCCAGAGGGGAGAGTATTGGAATTCCAGACATTTCTCCACCCAATCGGGCAAGTTGGTCAAAATGAAAATTAGCAAAACAAATCCTTAGCAATATAGCGGATATTGCCATCAGCACATCCAAAATACAAGAACTTGTTATCGTGTGTCAAATCAATCACACGTCCGAGGCCAATGTCGATGGATGCGACTTCTGTCCAATCAACTTTGGAATAGACCCTAACAGTACTATCATCTGATGCAGAGTAGATAAAACGCTTGTCGACCACAAGTGCATTGATATTATCTCGATGACCAGAAAGAACTTCAACACAACTCCAATCTCTCTTGTCCCAAACTCTGATTGCACTCTCAAACATGCTTGGTCTCGGTGATCCTGGGCCACCCCACCAGAGCTCTCCGGATCCAGAATATGTGTATCTATCATCGGTTGCAAGTGACAACACGTTTGCGTCATGACCATGAAGTGACGCTATACGCCTCAATGATGCGCGACTAAAAACATTGGTACAGTTGTCAATACCTCCTGCATAGATGTAGTCATCATCAAGTGCCACGGCTAAAACGAAATGCGTTTGCGCCACAATAGAACCAATTTGACTCCAATCTGACTTTTCCCAGATTTTCACAGTTGCATCTGCAGAGCCAGAAAGGAGGTGCTGATCATCTGTGGACATGTCAAAGATTGTACCAACATGTCCCTTGATAATGTGAATGAGATCTAGGTCCTGATTATATACACGAATAACAGTGTCTCCAGAAATACTTCCACTGTATAGGTGTTGACCATCCGAAAGCAACGATTCTATCTGGGTCGATGTCTGCCCTGGAAGGATGATAGGGGAATCTAAGTCTGGTTTATTCCATATTGTTAAGCAACCCTCACTATCCGACGCGTATAGATATGTATCATCAACAGCAACAGCAGAAACAGTAACAGGGTTACCAGTTGCATTCAGAAGTACCATTGGCTTCAATGCATCGTTGGATCTTCCGTTGCTTCTAATTATGCATCACCGAACAAATTACCTAGAGCTTGTATTTACGTCTTCCCGAGTTCCTTTCTGGTGTAACGGGATTCAAAGAGCCACGATTCCACTCGATTCCTTTGTCCACCCAAGACTTTTAGCAGTCTTGAATGCCTCACTCGCTTCATTATATTTGCCAATAATCCAGAGGAGAAGACGGAGCTTATTCCATAACTCAGGATTCTTTGGATCCTCCTCAATCTCTTGACGGACTCCCTCCTCCATCTGTGCATAGTGTTCAATCTCTTCTTGTCTTGCAGTCGCAATCGATTCGAGAAGACCTCTTGTGTAATCAGCTGGTCTGTCTAGAGTGTAATTTAGAAATTCAGCTGGACGACCCTTGAGAAAATCATTGATTGCAGCCTGTGGAGTGTCCTTCCCTCGCCAGAGCTCACCTTCTACAAGCAGTTGCTCAAAACCGTGTTCCATGAACTCAAGTGTTTCACTGAAGTGTATAGTAACAGGATGATCATTTCCTAGGAGATTATCGCAACAACTCCATTCGTAATAGACTAGTTTCGAACCTATCTCCCCTAGCAGACTCGGGGAAGGACCTATCTTCTTTAGGTCATTCATGACATCCTTTACAGCATACTTCTTCCTAGCAGGTAACTGCAATGCTGTTTCACCTACCCTATCTCAGAATGTTATGGTTCTTGTCTCAGATAAATCATATCTGAATGTAATCAAAATCAATATTCTACTACAAAAGCGAATCAACATAGGATTGAATATTGAATTTCCTTCGTAGTCCCTTGTCATTCATGTACCGAACCTTTCCAAAAATCAATCTTTCATTCCAAGCTCTATCATGCTTGCCAAAGCACCATGCTACGCCTGTAAACCCATTTGCATCTCTACCATCTAATTCATACTTGTTATTCAAGCGAAGTGCGATTTCAAATGCTTCAATTGGTGATTCTGTCCATTCCAATATTTTCTTGCCCCAGTACATTCGCATGTAGCCGTGCATTTTTCCATATTGTACCATTTCAGTCTGAGCTGCATTCCAGTAGGGATCATGCGTTTTAGCTTGCTCCAAGTCGTTAAAGGAGTAAGAATACTCTCTAGGGTCAAAAGCGTGCAATTCGAGTGTTTCCTTTGCCCAGTTTGGTAAACATTCGAAATTATCATAATTCTCATTGAAATAGACGAAATTCAAACTTAACTCTCGACGTATAATTAATTCCTCAAGAAATGCTTCAGAACCTAGGCTTCGGGTCGCCTCTATCTGAAGAGCAATGAAGAGAGGAGAGATATTTCCGAAATGAAGGTAGGGGCTCATATTTGAGAGATAATCATGAGAGGGGTCATTACGCAAGTTCCCAAATTGATCAAGTTTGTTACGAATAAAATTACGAAGCTCCCTCTTTGCATTCCGAGTTCCTCCTTGGAATCGGATTTGTTGTTCAATGGAATTCTTTATTCGAAGGCGCTTCATTGCATCTGAGGCGCCCGTAATGTCCAATCCGTTAAGTCCGAAATCAGGACAGGGATTGTTGATCTTTCGATGACGTAGAGTGACCATATAATCGGGGAGGATTCTCTGCATCTTGGGCCGAATAGTACCAGCGGAGTATTCTTCCTTTTTCGACACTGTTTCAATTGGCACAATTACATTCGATTCTATCTGAAAGACAGGACAGGCTACCAATGAAATAACAGATTCTCTCCATTTTCTCTGCATCCGTAGATAATCACGGTCGAATACAATCAGCGAGGCATCTTCAGCTAATTCTGGAATGATTTGAGTAGGTTGGCCAAGTAGCACCTCGAAGCCAATACCTTCCTGTTCTAGACTTTTTTTGACATCCTGAAGACCTTCGAGCATGAACTTGTAGTGTGATGTATTTGCCTCTGGAAATTCATCTACTAGGCAAAAAGCAGTAAGAAGGGGTAAGTCCAATGAATTTGCTCTGAGAATTGCATATTCTAGGGCATGGTTGAACTCTACTCTTTGTGAGGCTTGCATCCAATAAAGAACATACTGACCTCTTGTGTGGTCACCTTCTTTAAGCACTTTTATTCTATCAGAATGAATCAAGATACAGTAATTGTACTTCCAATCCCTTATGAACCGTTTCAATTAATGATTTTAAGATAATTAGAATGGCAGGGACCAAACTTGTAATGGAATAAAGAGGCGAATATAGATAGTCATCAGAAGAATCAGCAGGGATATGAAAACCACAGCCCAATCTCTCTTTTTGAAAGAAAGTCTATTCAAGTATGTTCTATGAGGACTGGCACCAAATCCTCTGGACTCCATGCTTTCTGCTATCGAGAGAGCCCTTCGAATTGAAACAATAATCAGGGGTACAATGATTGGCACAATATTCCGAATACGCTTCAGTGGATTTCCTTTATCAAGCTCGACACCGCGAGCCTTCTGAGCATCCATTATCGCATAGGCTTCTTGGGCCAAGGTGGGTACATACCGCATCGCCATGCTCATAGCAAAAGCAAACTCGAATCGAACCCGCATCTGGATTAAGGCCTGTGAGAGTTCATCAGGATGAACTGTGAGGAAAAAGAGTGAGAACGAGGTCATAAGGGCAATCAATCTCAAAGTGAGAGCAATTGAATGGTTGAGAGGATTTGGGGCGGGGGAGAGGAGAGTATTGAATACGAGAATAAATGCCAGTAGAATCGAGAGCCCCTTCATACTTCGTAACCACCGTTTGAGGGATTTTGCAGCTACTAGCAATGGAATCAATATTACTAGAATAATCACCAGTGGGAGAATCTCTAAGAAGATCAGTGACACTATAGCTGAAACAATAGCCATGAACAGCTTTGCTCTTGGATCTAACCGATGAATTATCGAATCTTGCCGAGTATACTGGAAAACTTCTAGAAACGACATTCTAGACACCTCTCAGAACACGAACAATCTCTCCCTCCAGATTTGACAAGAGCGTCAAACGCTCAGGCACTTCTGGGAATACTGAATGGATTGATCTTGCTGCGATAGTAAGTTGCGGAGCTGTGAGCGAACAACGCACAATGACATCATCATTGCTCAAAACAGAGTTAGTTGGACCGTCTGCAACAATAGTACCATTCGCCATTGCAATAGTTCTTGGAAAGTTCTCAATGACAAACTCGATATCATGTGTAACGACAATGACCGTTCTCCCCTTCTCGTTGAGGTCCTGAAGCATCTGGGCAAGATTCTCTTTTTGCTTTGCATCTTGACCAATCGTTGGCTCATCCAACACTAATACACGCGGCTCAGTGGCCAACACGGAGGCAAGCGCCACACGTTTTCTCTCGCCGCCTGATAGTGTGAATGGAGAACGTTCCGAGAGATGCTCTAGACCAAGATTCGATAGCGTCTTCTCACAACGGACACGAGCATCTTCACTTGAGAATCCAAGTTGTTTCAATCCGAAAAGAATCTCCTTCTCGACACTATCAAGGAATAGCTGGTGATCTGGATTCTGCATCACCAAACCAATTTCACGAGCCAGTTCAGCAACACTATAGCGTTTGGTATCTACACCATCAAGAAAGACTCTTCCTCTATGGGGACGAAGAAGACCATTCAGTTGTTTAACAAGTGTTGTCTTCCCTGCACCGTTCGTTCCCATTATTGCTACTCTTTCGCCATCACCAATCTGAAGAGAAACTCCTTGCAAAGCAGTATAGATGCCATCGTACGCAAAATGGACATTCTCGAGAATAATCACTACTAAGCAGCCTCCTTCACAAGATTGGCAAGCTCTTCTCCTGTAAGTGGGACAGACTCCAGGTCGATGCCACGCTTTCTGAGGCTCTTATAGACCAGGGTAGCCTTAGGAACACCCACACCAATTTCTTGGCACAAATCCATTACAAGTATCTCTCTCGGCGAACCATCGGCGACGATACGTCCGCGATCCATCAAAACAATCCTGCTTGCATCCTTCGAAACTAAGTCCAAACGGTGCTCAACTAGAATGACAGTCATATCTCGTTTGTTCAATTTAGAAATGATATCTAAAATCAACTCTGCGCTTTTTGGATCAAGATTGGATGTGGGTTCATCAGCCACTAGTATTTTTGGCTTGAGTGCTAGTGTAGATGCTATCGCTACGCGTTGTTGTTCGCCACCAGACATCTCATGGGGATGTTTATCCCGAAGGTGTTCGAGATCCAAAAGGCTGATGAGCTCTTCTACCCTGCGTCGTACTTCTACTGGATCCACTCCAAGATTTTCAGGACCAAATGCAATCTCTTTTTCAACATTGAGTGTAACAAGTTGATTCTCAGGTTGTTGAAAAACAAGCCCAGCGATAGTCGCCATTTCTGCAACAGTGTGCTCGCGTGTATTCATCCCATCTACGATAACATTTCCGGCAATATATCCACGATGAAACTGTGGCACAAGTCCATTAATTGTACGGCATAAAGTTGTCTTGCCACAACCACTAGGTCCAGTGATTATTACATATTCACCCTCATTGATTGTAAGATTGACTTTCTTGAGTGCTAGGAAATCAGCTCCATAATACTTGAAACTGAAATCCTGAAACTCAATCAATGGCATAGACTACAATCCCCTACGATTCTCTTGAAGATGTATGCTCTTTTTCAACTATTGTTCTAATCAACTCAACAGACTTAACGATTGCTTCATCAAGACCTTTTGTGCCATTAGCTCCAGCTGCATTTGCATGACCCCCACCCCGTCCATCAATGATACTTCCAAGAGGTTCCATGACATCTTTGCCGAGATTAATCGTAGTTGATATAGAAAATTCTCGGGTGCTGCGTGAACTGATTCTAACAACATCATTTGAAGGGGCACCTCCTACAATTGCCACGTCAGCTCCCATATCTAAAAGTGACCTACAGACACTGGCTTCGAAAGCTCCTATTTTAGAGGTGACGACTAACCAGTCGCCTATCTGATGGATTTTCACTCTCCCTGCAGCCTTCAAACGAGCTATCCTCTCTGAACGATCAGGACGCATTAGGAGTGCTTTGATGCATTGTTCATAGTTGGCTCCATATTCTATTAGTTTGATGGCAGTCTGAAGTGTTAGAACATCTGCAAAATAGAAACGTCTTGTATCAAAAATAATTCCTGTGAGTAAGAGGTTTGCAGTCATTGAATCAATGGGAATATTGTATTCCTCAAAGAGATTAACCATTATCTCACATGTTGAAGAACGATCAGTCTTAACTAGCCTGTGTTCAGCTATAGCTTCAGTTTCCGGATTGATCTCGTGATGGTCGATGACTATGGTCTTACTTGGATTCTGAGGGATTTTTTGAAATTTCGGACCAAGTTGGAAAACACTGTTTGTGTCAAGGAGAATAACAAGATCGCTCTCAATTCCTTCTGTTTCTAGGATTGACTCGCCGGATACAAAAGTGTTCATGACTTGATTCGATAAACGGCTAAGATCGTCTGCAATAAGAACAGGTGTTCCTTTGGGGTTGATTATCCTATACATCCTCGCGAAAGCGAGCATTGCACATACAGCATCTGGATCAGCATTCTGGTGACCTAATATCAATGGGTATGAAGATTCTGAGAGAAGAGACCTCAGATTCATTTATCCTTCAGCTCCATCAGCTGTTTTTCAAGCCATTCTGCGCCCCATTCTATTGCTTTTTGAATCAAATCGTCAAGGGATTGACCAGTATCAAATCCCTGGCCAATCTCTACATTAAAATCGACATCTAGTTGACCATCAAGCAGATTAAGAGTACAGCTGATGAATAAATCTTCGATGCTTTTCTCTGGTACTCGTTCAAGAAGATAGCTTGTAATTTGGGATTCACACTCTTCAGCCAATCGTTCGATAGTTTCTTCAGAGATATCGGGAAGACCGATATCGATAATGTTGGTCATATCTCTCACTGGAGGCGTAGATTCTGCTTTGAAAGCTCGAGTTGTATCTTATTTTGAAGCTCTTGAAGTTTCCCAGTTAGGCTTTCAAGCTGTTTCTTTGTTGATGCAAGTCTCATTTCCAAGGTTTTCTCCCTATCCTCAAGATCATCTACAAGAACAGGTTTTTCTACCTTGAACATAACTTGTCCAACAGCCTTGTAAGTAACAACATCATCAGCCTGTTTTTTCAACTCTTCAAGTGTACCTTTAACTTCAGTCAACTCAGATTGCAGTGCTTGTGACATTGTAGTGAGAGTTTCATGATTCCTACGCATTGTATCGAACTTCTGCAGTTCTTGTTCTAATGCGGGAGGTATGTTCTGAGCCATTATCTAATCTCTCCTAAATTCGACAAAGATGCCGTTTCCAATTGCGCGTTCGAACTTGTGACTTAAGGCTTTGCATCAGGACCCTTTGGCATCTATAGTATCCAAAGTTCTCAAACATGCAGAAATCCAAGCAACAAAAGAGTTCAGGGATGCACGCATTGCTGTTAAATCGTTGGCCTCTATTTCAACTATTAAAGAAGAACCATTTACTGTCACGGTTGAAGTTGCTCTATCTGATGGTATAGATTCAGTTTCAGGAAGAAGAGCGGAATAAAGTATCATTGCCTTCTGTTCAGATTCGACGGGTATCTCTAATACCGACCTGCTTTTGATATCAGTTGTGCTCAACCTTTGTGTGTCCCCCTTACCGCTGAAACACGAATTCTTGGGCCAATTTCAATTCTGTTATGAGTATTATAATGAGTCCAAAGAATTTTACCAGATCCACTATCTTCGAGCCAGATGAAACTTTTGGCTTCATCAGCCAGAGCTGCATATGCGTCTATTTGCTCAGACAAGCTCAAATCCAATAGAGATGCGATATCTTCAGCAAGTGCTTTTACTATTGCACTACTACCAGATTTGATTAGAACACAATCAACTCTACTGCTTCTAGTTGGTCCTGTTGGATTGACTTCGCGCCGTAGGAGCACACTCTCTAGTCTGATATTGATAGTATCTTGCCCTGTAGATGATAGGATGGTCATCTCGCCAGGATTGCCTTGCCAAATAGAAATAACAATTGCAGCTTTTGCACCATTCTGACTAATTCGAGAAATTAGTTCTGGAAGCCCCATTCTTCCGCGATTAAACCGCTCAACATTTGGAAGAACCTGAGAAAGATCACGAGCAAAAGCACGCACTCTGTTTGATGTCTTCCGAGATGTAGTAAGTAACAGACTTGGCAATTCTATTCGGCTCAGGATTACTCGTCATCGGTGTCCTTGGTTTCTGATGTTGAAACTGTTTCAGCATCAAGAACGACCTCTTCCTCATGAATGTTTGGGAGGAAATCTAGAACATCTTCAATGTTTTCATCGTCGCGAAGCGCAAGAAAGTCACCAGCAATTCTCTGAGCGATTGCTCGCTTGGCTGCTTTTCCTGCCTCAGTATATGGTACATATGCACCACCAGCGAAAAGAAGATTGCACTTATTGCACTTCCATAGCCCGACAGCCTCTCTTTTGAGCGCTTTTGTGGCGCACGATGGACACCGAGCTGGTTCACTCGTCTTTTTCTCAATATCAAGCACTCGACGTCGTAGCTTAGCACCATACCGTGCTCCGTATCTTCCAGTGCTACCAACCTTTTTGGTTCGTGCCAATTGAATATTCTCCTTATAGTGTCACATGAAGGCAATGTGCGGTGGCTGTTGGAGCCAACGAATCGCCCACATGAATCACTTATTAGCGTATCTATCTGTAAACAATGAAGGAGTGCTCGCAGAGTGAACAGGAGCACTCTCTCGAATTTACTTAATCGCTTTTACTGATGCGTCAATCTTTTCGCGAATGATCTTCCCTGCATCTAGAGCCATGTCCATTGCTTCTTCAATGAGACTGAGGGACATTGCTCCGGTTCCGCCACCCTTTTGGAGGGCAGTAAAGTTATCCTTCTCATCAATCGCCATGGTTAGTCTGCAGTCTTGGACAAACTCCTCCTTTAGAACTGGATCCAAAATCAGATGTTTACCAATCTTGACCACTGTATGCTCGACAGCTATATTTGTGACAGGAAGAGATTTGATCTCGCCGGTCGCTATAAGCTCTTTTTCTTCTAGCTTCATCTCAGGAAACTTTGTCGTAAGCAGTGCAACATTCACAGCAATCGAGGAAGCATCTATGAGATTGCCATCATATTCGAGAGGATAGACATCAGCAAATACCATGTATACTTTCTTGCCTTCCTCTATACAGAGTGCCTTTGCATCTACCATTTGTGACTCGCGAACACCTCTGTCAACAATTCGCGCGAGCTCAATTGCATCCTCTTTAGGAGGCCCTAGCTCAAACAGAGGGGAAGCAATGGGGGACATCTCAGCAGTCACCATTATGACACCTTCGTCAGGAGAATCAGGATAAGGTTCTCCCACAAGGACTTTGACTCCTGCCACTACACTTGTATCACCAAGTTGAACCATTGCAGAACCTTCAGCCTTCGCAGGTACTACATTGGCTTCAATCTGAATGTCACGGTATTCATTGAACGCACGGCCATCCAAGCGTTCTCCTTTTCCAAGGAGTTCAGCTATGAACTCGCGGTCAATGTGACTAATTGTTTGTGATGAAAAGTCACCCATTTTACTCATCCTCCATCATATCGGACTCGCCAAGATCTGTTTCAAGATCATCATCAAATTCATCCTCATCAACGTCACCTTCTTCTCCATCTGGAGTCTTTTTGACATAGGCTTTCTTTAGAGCTTCTTTCTGAAGCTCATGGAGGTATTTGCAGGAGCTGATACCCATCTGCATTGCTTCCAAGAGTTCATCTCGGGTGAAGAAACCATCTTGCTGTAGAAGTGTAATCTCCTCAGTAGGGGGTAAGATTGCCATTGGAACATCGCCTTCACCGTATTTGTCTTCTTCATCGCCTAAATCGACTACGAGTACGCCATCAGCCTTGCCCACGGCAACAGATGGTACAAGACTCCTCATTGGAATCCCTGCATCTGCCAAAGCCAACGATGCAGCATTAATTGAAGCACAACGTGTACCGCCATCAGCTTGTATGACCTGAATGAATACATCAACTACCGCACGGGGAAATTCTTCAAGGAATAAAGCGGGACTTAGTGCATTAGCTATTACCATTGAGATCTCCTTCTCCCTTCGTGAAGGAGCTGGTCTCTTTCTATCAGGAACTGAGAAGGTAGCCATTCTATAGACTACGCGCAAGAAAGCTCTATCATTCAGAGCCAAATGCCTCGGGTGTAGTTCCCTTGGACCATAGACCCCAGCAATAATGTATGTTTTTCCCTGTCGGATTGATGCAGAACCATCGGCTTGCTTCAAGACACCAACTTTAAGCTCAACTGGTCGCAATTCATCAGGTCTTCGACCATCGACCCTCAAACCCTCAGGACTAATTAAAAAGTCAGGTTTCGTTTCTGGACTCATTTCTCGTTCACTTCCTCATTATCAAATTTGTCTTCTAATTCATCTTCAATATCGTCTGAAGCTGCATTTTCAGTTTCCTCATCAGGATTCTCGTCCATCTCTAATTCTTGCTCTTCGATGTCGTCTACAGCCTCGTTTGTTTCATCACCTGTAAGATCGGACTGTTCTGTATCAACAGACTCCTCCTCCTCGACAGCTTCGTTCTCAGTGTCCTTGCCTGTCTTTATCGTGGGCGCAGTAGAACGTATTTCTGCAACCTCTGCAGCAAGCATAGTATTGATTCTCTCAGTCAGGTTGGATGTATGCGCTTGCGCCTCGATGGTCTTGAAGGCCTTGATTGCTAAGCGTAATGATGCAGTGTCTGGGGCTTTTATCCAGATACGTCCATTTTGTCCAACCACTGTCTGAATTCTCAGGTGGTCGGTAATCATGTTAATCATGGACCCTCTTCTGCCAATGATTCGAGGTATTTTTGCAGGGCTAACATCAAAAAGCATCCCTTTATCTAATACCCGAAGGCCTCTTCCCTTCATTGAGAGGAAAGGACCAGTTTGTCTATCAAAGGCTATTACTTCTGCTGAGATAACATCCCCGATGTCCATGTATTCTGAAATATCATCAGAATATGGACGTCTCAGAGCGTTATTTGCATGTAGTGATGCGCCATAGGGGCCACCAATATCAACCTTCCAGTTATTTCCAGCAACTGTGGTTATAATACCAATTACTAGATCTCCTTCCTTTGGGATATATGCCCCCTCAAGTGCAACGACTTTAACGGTGTTGCCTCTAAGTTCAGCCAATCCAACTAGTGTAGAGTAGATTTTGCCGTTCTCATCATAAGTTCCATAGGACGGTCGGTATCTGCCTTCCGCAAGTAACTGCCCCGGTACTACGACTTCACGTTTTTGAAAGTATACTGCCAATTATTTGTTCCCTCTGTAATATCGTTTCAATCTTCATAGTTCCTCTATAGGGATTCGATTATCTGACGACTTCAATGCGAATCTGACCTTTTGTAAGCCGGTTCAACTCATCATAGAGTTCCTGCCTTTTTTGAGCTGGTAGTTCAATGAGACCAGTCCAAGAGCCGTCTAGATTCCACGACTCTGACCTGATGACTCCTGCATTGGAAACCATGTTGTATCCCTTTCCAGAGAAAGTGGCAGGGATGGTAATCTGGAGTTTAACACTCTCAAAGGATATTGGAATGATGACCCTAAGAGCCTTGACCACGTTTGGAATTTGCTCATCAACACTGATGAAGGCATCAATTTGCACTTTTGCCTCTACAAGAGCCTGACGAATTCGGTCGGGTGGATGAGGATGACCAGTTTGAGGGTTCATAGCCCTTTTTGCTATGTGATCAATGATGGTCTCAGTCTTCTCATGTACGAGTTGAACTCGTTGTTCATGAGTGAGCTTGAACTCTCCTTGCTTAATGATTTCAGGAGCAATATCAAAAATCTCAGATGAACCAAATGCATCCTTCACGAGACTCTCTGTTGCATGCTCGCCTCTCCTTGCATCTTCATACACTGTGTAGGACTTTAGAATGTCCTCAAGGGGAATTTCTTCTCCACGTCGGTATTTGAAGGCTAAGTCAGGATCGACAAACAGCTCAAACCTAAGGTGCCCCTTTTTAATGCCAATGACAACTGCATCTAACTCAAGCCAAGTGTCACCGGATTTTCTGCCAGAACCTCCACCCATCAACTTATGTTCAACTCCTATTATTTCTTCGCTGGTTTTGGCGGGTTGAGAAATTTATCAATATCAGCGCGAGAGAGTTTCTCAAATTTGCGTGTTGCCAACGGTATCTTTGCAATCTCAACGTTATCTGCGGAGAGATCTCGCTCAGTAGCTTCACGAAGTGCTCCAAGGGCTAGTTTAATTGCGTCAGATAGTGATTTTCCTCTCGAATAGTTCTTCTCGAGGAATTCACCAGCCCTTGCAGTACCTTTGCCAATCACTGCAGCTAGGAATCCCCAATATGTTCCCACCGGATCCGTTACGAAGAGCCTTGGAGAGCCATCAAAGTCAATTGATCCAATTATCATTGCAACACCATATGGTCGGGCACCTCCGCCCTGAGTAAATTCTGCCTTCTTGTTACAGATATGTTCAGCAATGACTTCCGCAGGAACAGGCTCTTCATATGTGAGCCAATAGGATTGAGCCTTAATCCGTGCTTCATATAGGAGCTTACGAGCGTCGGCCATTAAACCTGATGTGGCAGTGCCAATATGATCGTCAATTTTGGCTATCTTCTCAACACTATCGGGTTCTTGCAGAGGCTCGATTCTCTTTTCAGTGAGGAGAATGACTCCATCGTTCACAAGAACCCCAATTGAGGTTGCCCCTTGCTCGACTGCTTTCTTTGCATACTCTGCAGCGAATATTCTTCCATCAGGGCTAAAGATGCTGGTACTCATATCATAACCAGCGCCAGAGATTCCAAACACAATGTATTCCTCCAAGAGTCATTAGAACTCACCGGAAGCCAGAACCCACAAGTGAGCATTGCCTGACAGTTCCAGGGGATGGTAAAGACTCCTTTGCAGTCAGCTGTCGATGATTCTATCACCTAGGCTCAAGGGCAATTCTTGGAACTAGCCACATAAAGCTTCTGGTCTATCTGCAAAATGACATTGGATACTTGTCCGTTCATGACTGATGAAGAGTATCACTCTTGCAAGAGATAGAGATATACAACGAATCCAAGAGAGAGTACCGCTGTAACACCACCAACTCCAGATCCAAACATTAGCCAAGACATGGCAATGATTAGAATGAAGATTGCTATTACTTCAAACCAACCTGCTCGTACATTGGATATGAATAGCCTCAAATTTATCACAGTGACAGAGAAAAAGATAAACATCCCAAGCATTGTTAGTGACTCAATTAACACTGTGACGAACGGATTTATGCTATTGAGCACACCAATTGGACTTGTATCAATAACAGCAGGTGAAGACCATGCCCAAAATGCAAGTCCTAATATCAAAAACACAACTGTGAGTAAAATAGTAATCACTGTAGAGCGTATCATTTCACGTCGTTCTGGGATGTCATCGCTCACTGTTGTTCACTCCGACCTTGAAAATCGAGGGTTTATGTTTCACTCTTAAACATACCGACCGATTCAAGGTTGTCCGTGTAAGTCTGTTGGTGATTGTTCTTCTACTCAGCACATGTGAACATGGTATTTCACTGTTGGTGTAGGCATAACGTCGTCGTCAGTTCAATCGGTGACATTTATCCCAGGATTAATGTTCGTGATTGTGATCCCCCTTCTGTTCAATCGTTATTGACTGATTAAATGTTTCAACCAAATCTTCAGGCGCGAGACTAGTTTCTTCAATTTCCGTTTGCACTCTTTCTCGTACTCGTCTTATCTGAAGCGCTAGAATATACGAGAGCGCAGCTAGAATTCCAGCAATAGCACTCGGAGAAACGTAGACAACGAATGAAGTTATCAAGCCAATTAGCTCGGCTATGAGCGCTATCAGAAACACAGAGAAAATTACACCTCTAACAGATTTCACAAGCTCGTTAGATGCAGCTGCAGGAGCGACTAATATCGCATATACAAGAATAGCACCCACAGCTTTTGTTGCCAATGCAATAGCAAGAGCAGACACAATGAGCATAGCGTAGTGATACATACGTGCATTCATTCCATGAGCCACAGATCCTTCCATGTCCACACTGACATAGACAAACTCCTTGTTGAACATCAGTGTTATCACTCCTAGAAGAACAGCTGTACTCATCAGCATAATGATATCAAAATCGTTGAGAAGAAGGATATCACCAACAAGATATCCCCAAATCTGGGGGACTCGATAGGGCGGAATGTAGTACATTAGGAAAACAGCAAGACTCATCGAAAGAGCAAAGGATACACCAACGGCAACCTCCATTTTCTGAGTTATGCCAGATTCCCCAGCATACCCAGTAAAGGCGGCTACAAGAATACTGAACAGCAAGGCTCCAAGAATAGGATCAAACCAAGGTACAAGTCCAGATTCTTGAAGGAATATTCCAAGCGCAGTCCCTCCGAGAGCCGCATGCGCCACTCCTGATGCCATGAATGAGAGTCCTCTAAATACCAAAAATGTCCCACTTGCCGCAGCTATTACAGCGACGAGAACAGCCGCAAATAAAGCTCGTTGAAGAAACGGACTGGATACTATTACCTGAATTATATCAATCATGGCGATCAAATCCTGAATCTCGTGTTAGGCAATATCTATGTCCGGAGTGTTCCACAATCTTTGCTGTAGGTCCATAGACCTTTTTGATTAACTCAGGCTCCATTATAGAACATGGTTCACCTATTCCAATAACAGTGTTCTTCAGAAGTAGGACGTCCTGTACCAACGTGTGTATTGGATTGAGGTCATGAGTAATCATGATAATACTAACATCATTCTCGCGATGATAACGACCGAGTGCTTCGACGATAAGGTCTTGGCTCTCCACATCGGTTCCTGCAAGAGGTTCATCAAGTACCAGAACAGAGCCTTCTCCTGCTAGTGCTCGTGCCACAAGAACTCTCTGTCTTTGACCTCCAGAGAGTTCTGGAAAAGGATGGTTCCAAAGGGAATCCATGTTCACCTGACGAAGTGCATCTCTTGCTATCTCTATGTCTTTCGAAGATGCGATTCGTGGGGGAAGTTTCTTGAGCAGTCGGCCCATCAGTACAATATCCTTCACCTTCATTGGTACTGCCAACTCGATACGATCTCTCTGAGGGACATATCGAATCTGTTTTCGTATCTTACTCGCCTGTTTGACTGAATCATACCCTAAGACTTTGATAGTTCCACGAAACGGTTTAATGAGTCCTAGTGCAGCCTTGACCAGTGTTGATTTGCCAGAGCCATTTGGCCCGATGATTGCCATGAAACTAGGAGACTTGATAGTAAATGATACATTATGAAGAGCAAGTTCTCCATTGGGATATCGGACCGCAAGATTTTGAGCCTCGAGAAGTGGAGTGGTTGCCATCAACTGCCACCCCCAATCAAGTTGACTTCAACTCGTAGCGCTTTCTTTTGTGATCTGAGTTTCTTGAAGAAGGAACGGACAACTTCTGCATCTGCATCCATAATCATCACCTCAGCACAGTTGTCATCAGTGGTATGAGCGTGGATTGTCGCAGTAATATGATCTCTAAATTGGTGCTGTACTGAACTGATACCATGGCCTTGTCCCGATTTGTAGTAGATGGCGGTAAACACTGCGGTTACTGGTCCCTGAACATGTTCAAGACTTCGATGTTCTGAAAGCAATTTTTGTACCGCATGTCGAACTGCCTCCGATCTATTTGAGAACCGCCCTTCTTTTTGGAGGGATACCAATTCATCTAGATCGGAATCAGACATTGAGATAGCAACAATGGGCATTATTAACACCTATCGACCTTAATCGAGTTAGTAACTATTTCACAATCCTTAATAACGTTTCAGAAAGAGCGTTAGAGCAGACCGAGGTACTACACCATTTGATGTTTTGGTGAGAGAGTGTGAAACACAAAGAAGCTACATTGCTCCTGCTTGTATTGTTTTTTGCTCCTTTAGTGCTAAGTTGGACTACTGTGCCGGTTAAAGCGCAAGTGCAACCTATACACAAAGTTGCTGTATCAGTACCATCACTTGCAGGAATCGTTAAAGAAATTGGAGGAGCGTTGGTAAGTATATCAATTCTTCTAGAACAGCAGACGGACCCGCACGCCTTTACGGTCAATCCTGCAATTATAGCTGCTGCAGAAGCAGCAGATCTGCTTGTTTTCACAGGACATTTCCATTGGGAGAAGGATATTGCCAATCAGACAGCCAAACCCTTCATATCATTTCAGGATGAGGATGCTTGGGAGCAATACGAGAATTTTGGAGCCGGACTTTCACCCTTACCAGGCGGCATAGAGTTTGAAGGAACTGGTGGCAATCCTCATGCATACTGGCTCCTCCCAAAGAATGCAATAGCTATAGCAAATGCCACGCGAGCAGCACTCTCGGTCTTGAACTCAACTCTCAGTGACTCGTGGTCTTCTAACTTTGACTCCTTTACCCAAAAAATGGATAATCTCCAGTCGCTCGTAGAGTCTCTTGATGAAATTCACAGTTACTCAGATATGCGAGCAATAGTAGTTTCTCCTGCTGAAGCATATGTCGCAGAAACATTCGGGATACCATGCGATGCTGTCCTTCAGGTCGAGGATATCACGATATCTGGAGCGAAGCTTCTAGAGGTCCAAACTGCTCTTAGAAATGGTACAGTGGAACTCATTCTTGGTTCTGATGTTTCACAATTTAAGGCAGGAGGAGAATACGCCTACCAACTTCAAGAAGACTACGGAGGAACACTGATTTGGTGGCAGACGATTTTCTATCCGGAATCGGATTACTTCTCTATGATGACCTTTAATCTTGGAGCTCTTGTTTCAGGAATAGAGGGGAGATCAGGAGGCATTGTGAATGAGAGCGTGAATATTGGATTGATTGCGCTCATATCGGTTCTCGGAATCATCATAATAATTGAAACGATTCTTTTGATTCAGAGAGCCAGAGCTGAGTAGCGCGATAATATCTATTTGACATTTGTACCGAGGCGACGGTTATAGACAGCTATTTCCAGTTCAGCAAGCTCATCCTGCAACTTTCTGTATTTCGTTTCAAATTCGTTAATTCCTACCAATCCAGCTTTCTTATCAGTCACAAGCTGTTTCAATGCTCTCTGCCGTTCTTGAATCTGTTTCTTAATGTTTTCCCAATCTTCTTTATTGGAAGTGATAAAATCGCCCCAACTCGTACTTGAAGAGCTGTCTTGTTCCAGCTTGTGAACTATATCATCAAGAGACTCTTTGATCTTAGTAGGATCTTTCTTTGATTCTTGTTCATCCAAGATTAATACAACTCATTTTTTTATCGATTTAAAGCCAATATATGCCTTCAGATTGAGCATACAACTAGCCAAGCAGTATCGATACAAATGGAATGATTGGTAGGAGGAAGAGTGTCCCAACGGTCACTATTGTTGCAGCTTTTTCAGCATCAAGCTCAAAGCTTGTAGCATAAACAACAGTGAGAACAGCAGGAGGCATTAGAGCCTCAAGAATAATAATTGAGGTGGTCACGTGCGAGAGTCCAGAAAGAATAATGATTGGTATCGTGATTAGAGGCACCAATAGCTGTCGTATACCAACGACTTCCAAGGCAGCTCTGATATCAATAAGAGAGAATCGTACTCCTATGCTTACCCCAACAGAGATCAGTGCAAGATACGTTGTCAAGGGACCTGCGAACGAAAATACAGAAGCAAGGTCTCCAGTCAATCTAACTTGAGCTGTGAATAGGACTAATGCTATAATCGCTGCAATAAAGGGAGGGAATGTGAGTGCATCCTTCGCAATTCTAGACAACTGCGATGTCTTACTACCATAAATAGCTCCCATAAACGAACCCAGTGTTGCTAGAAGGATCATCTGTGTGAGAGAGAAAATGATGATGATTGGAATCCCAGCGCTACCGATGAACATCAAGACCAAAGGCAATGGTATGAAAAGAGCATTGTTGAAAGTGACACAGAGATAGAAAACACCTTTTGTTGAATCATCAATATCGCGCTTCCATAGTCGGATATACATAAAAGCAGGGCCCAGAAGGAGAACTAATAATACCAAAGCAACAATGAGGGGTATGTCTAGCAGCGTGTCTGGAGATGCTGTGAGTAAGGTGTAAATGAAGAGGAGAGGGATTAGTAGATAAATCAGTATGAATGTGAGGTGTTTATTGATTACTTTTCCCCTCCCTGATACCTTTGCTATGACATAGCCAAGTACAATGAGTCCATAGAACAGACCAAACTGTGCAGCAGTGTCGAATATTGTTTGTAAGGCACACACCCAACAATCCCGATAGTGAACCACGGAATAATCTACCGGAAGAGGACTAAACTCGACAGACTTTTCTATTATCATTTCATTTGTAAGATGCATACAACTATGGAGACGGACCTGTGGTAACAGATGATGAGATTCTCTTGACATTACAGAAGATGATTGACAGAGCTGAAGACCCTAAGATACAGAAGCACTTTGTGAACTATAGTAAGAGCTTGCTTATGTCATTTGATGATCTTGGAAAAGATGTAGCAATCATCTTTGAGAATGGAAAAGGCACTGTTGAGATGCGCACAATTGAAGAACCCAATATGACCATCAAAACTGATAGTAAGACAATCATCGATATACTTGCAGGAAATCTCTCAGCAATGCGCGCATTCATGAGTGGAAAAATAAAAGCAGAAGGACCTGCAAAGGACCTGATGAAATTACAGCGTTTATTAAAGACGTAAAGACTGCTAGTTACTAGTTAACATCAATTTTCAATTCACGCAGAGCTCCATCTCTCGGTTTGCCTGTACCTCGGTCCCAATCTCGATACTCGTAATAATCTTGCAGCTGAGAATCTACATCTGGTACGAAGTCATCTGTAACACTTTTGGCATGAGGAGTAAGAAGGGTCTTAGGCAATCGCTCGTCTTGAGGCTTAAGACCACACTGTAAATTAAACAGTCGCTTCATTGTAACAGCACGTGCACCGATTCGAAGAATGTCGTCAATTTGATAGGAAGTTCCTATTGCTAGATTTAGAAGTTCAATTATGGTCCTTGGCGGAACTATGGCAAAGTGGCATATAATGACAGAATCACAGAACGCTCTGAAGTCCTGAGCTCGAGCGGCAATCCTCCCTTTTCCCTCGTTTTCCAATCGATCACCACTAGTTATTCCAAGCTCTCGTACATCAGCGCCCATATCAACACTATACATATCACCTTCGAGATGCGTAGCTCCTCTAGACGCCGTAGTGTAAATTGTTGCCATTCCTGAAAAGGCGCGAGGATCATGATTTGGGATTTCGAGGCCCTTGACATGAAGTGCCAAATCTTCGGCTCCAAGTGACTTGGCAAGACTTAGCGATCCATCAGCAAGCATGTTTCCAATCTCTTGTCGTCTAGCTATTGCATGAATTAGTTCAATGACCGCATCAGGGTCATTCCATCGTAGACCATAGTCTGCTTTCCCTATATCACAAAGATATGTAGCAAAAGCAATTGTACTACCACAACTAATAGTGTCCATTCCATATTGATTGCATAATCTGTTCATGATTGCGATTTTCTTTAGATCGGATACCATGAGATTGGTTCCAAATGCGGCAAGAGTTTGATATTCAGGTCCTGCAATGTTCTCCAGATTGTACTCATGTAGTGTTACTCTTCTTCCACATCCAATTGGGCACGAGTGGCATGCACTCCTTCCTGTAAGTATTTCGCCGAGCGATTTTGCATTAATGAGGTCAGCGTCATTGAACTCAATCTCTTGGAAATACTTGATTGGAACATCATTGAACATCATTCCGATGTCAATGTACATTGCAGTACCTTGGTCTCGGAGCATAGACATGGCTTCACCCAGAATCTTTGATGATGAACGTGCTAACTCATTGAACTCGTCAGGTGCAGCTAGAGGCGTACTTTGAGACCCAGAAACAGTGATGGCTTTGAGTTTCTTAGAACCCATAACAGCTCCCAAACCGCATCGTGCTGCAACACGTTCGTCATTTACGATACTGGCAAATTTGACAAGATTCTCACCCGCAGGACCTATGCAAGCAGCCTGTATTCGTCCCTGATCACTCTTCAGAGCCTTTTGGGTTTCTTCAGTCGTCATACCCCATAGATGCTCTGCAGTGTGAAGGGAAACTATCCCATCGCTCACATCGAGAGTCAAGGGAATTTCTGATACTCCAGTGACCAGTATGCCATCAAATCCTGAGGCTTTCAATTTGGCTCCAAAATGCCCACCAGAGTGGGATTCCCCCCACTGCCCTGTGATGGGAGACTTCCCACACACCACATGACGTCCAGAACAAGGAGCAAGAGTGCCTGCCAAGGGGCCAGTCATGAATAGGAGTATATTATCGGGACCAAGGGGATCAGAGACCGGATCTAATAATTCGTACAGTAGATGGCTTGCATACCCACTACCTCCTAGAAATAGCGTGGAAATCCGTTTATCAACTGTAATTGACCTTGTTTCCATCTTAGAGAGATCCGCAACCAATATCTTACCATGAAAACCAGACATTCAGTAATCCCTCATCATTTCCCATACATCTTGCTCGTCTTCAACAACTTCCTCAGGAAGATGAATGGGAGTGCCAACTTGTTTGGCAATCATGTAGATCTTGCAAATTCGTTCAAGCAGGATGGCTAGGTGTAGAGCTTCTTTCATTGTCCTAGCAATGCATACAGCACCATGATTGCCAATGAGCGCAGCACTTCTATCTTCCATTGCTTCTCGAACATTTGTTGCAAGGTCTTTTGTGCCGGGCATTGCATATTTACTGACTCGAATCTCTGAACCAAGTTTAGTTATAGTTTCATCAATAATCGGAGGGAGCGATTCATTCAGAATTGCCATTGCGCAGGCATACAAACTGTGGGTATGTACTACTGCCTTAGCATCCTCTCGTGTGTTGTAAAGCGCGAGGTGCATCTTATGTTCGATGCTAGGATTTCTAGTGCCTTCAAGGACGGTACCATTCAAATCGAGGACAACCATGTCGTCGCTACTCATCTCAGAGTAATGGATGGAGCTAGGTGTTATCACAACATGGTCATCCACACGAACACTAGCATTACCTGCTGAACCAATCACTAGGTCATTTGTTAGCATTTGCATACAGATGTCCAAAAGTTCTTTCTTTGTATCTTCGTACACTCTCACTCACCTTCGCAAAACATGGTTGACCATTTGGAAAAGTAGGATTTGTATAAATCTGCGCGATAATCAGGATTGGATGGTGGTTTCCATTGGACCATTGCCTTGGCTGCATCCATCAACTTTGGATAATGATCAGCACCTTTGGCAGCACATACTGCAGCTCCAAGCAGACTGCCTTCTGGTTGAAGCGGAGTGTTCACAGGCTGCCCAAGGACATTGGCAAGCATATCAGGCCATACGCGCGACTGAGTCATACCTCCAATAGTCTTGAAGCAACTTGCTTTTCGATACGCCTCCAGTTGGGCACAATTGCCTCTCACAGCATAAGCAATATTCTCAAGGACTGCATGTATCATTCTTGCAGAGTTGAGGGGAATCACTTGGGGTAACGCAGGCTGCGGAAAAACCATCTTTGCTTGTTTGATATCAGTAATCTGTTGACAGTCCATGATGCTTGGACCTAGTGCAGCAAATGTTTCATTGCTTCCAGGAGGAATATCTTCGAGGATCTCATCAAGATTATTGAGAGTCGCTCGCTTGCAATTCTCAGGTTCATTTGCACGTTCGCAGAGTAATCTGACTACCCATTCTAAATATGCACCTGTCAGAGTGGCATTGCTCTCAAGCACCCATTGACCTGGAATCATATGACATCCAGTCCAAATTTTCTGCGTCGGGTCGCAATAAAGGTCATCTATAATCATCATCACAGGAGCAGTACTTCCAGCAACTACAACTATTTCTCCTGGCAGAGTATTGCTCGCCAGCAGTGCACAATGGGTATCCGCCCCACCTTGAGCAATTGGAAGACCCTTGGGCAATCCACAAGCCTTGTGAGCCTCTGCGGTCACTTCACCTACTACTGTTCCAGTTTCTTGAATTTCTGGCAGTATATCAGTATCAATACCAACTGCATCTGCTACTTCATCACTCCACTCACTAGTTCTGATATCCATGAAACCCGTACCACTTCCTGCTGAGGAGTCGGTAACGAAGATATTTCCAAGTCTGTAGGTTATCCAATCATTAAGAGGTAGTATGTGGGCTATCGATTCAAAAATCTCAGGTTCCTCCTCTTCAAACCATGAGAGGCGCGCTGGGGAAAACATGAGAGGCGGCCAGCAACCTGTGATTTCGTGGTACTTCTCACCAAGTGCTTCCTCGATGATATACTGAGTCATAGCTCCTCGTGCGTCAATGTTTGGACCACAATAGACCTCCTTTCCTTCCTTATTGACAAAGACGCAACCATGCCTTTGACTCGTTGTAGCCACAGACAAGATATCAGAGGGCTTTACACCAGAAGTCTTGATCGCTTTTTTGATGACTTTGCAGGTCAGGTGCCAGAAATGCTCTGGATCAAATTCCTTTGCAATCTCTAAATCGATTGGAGTTATGTAATACCATGATTCTCTTCCAATTCCTAGAACCTTTCCAGTTAAATCAATTATACTGCAACGCACACCAGTTGTGCCAGCATCAATAGCGGCAACAGTCATCTCTAGTCAAACACCTCCGGATTTACAATATTTCTAGGTCTCTTCCTCTGCGCAAATTCAATAATCGCATCAGTGATGATTCTGGATTGTCGTTCTATTGTTTCAAGAGTGTTACTTCCCATATGCGGCATAACTGTGACGTTTTCTAATTCAAGGAATATATTATCACTATCTACGGGCTCCATAGAGAATACATCTAGTCCAGCACCCGCAATGGTTCCTTCATTGAGGGCTTCTAGCAACGCATTTTCATCAGTTATTGATGCTCTTGCTGTGTTTATGAAAATGGCAGTCTTCTTCATAAGAGAAAATTCTCTAGCACCGATGAGCCTTCGGGTTTCCTCTGTGGGTGTACAATGAATTGTCACAATATCAGACTCTCTCAGAAGAGTGTCAAGATCAACTACCTTTGCATCAACTGCTTCTACCCGTTCTTGAAGTACATAGGGATCGTAGACGAGAATACTCACTCCAAATGAGATGAGTCGCTTGGCTACTTCAAAACCAATACTCCCAAGACCAACTATTCCAACAACTCGACCATTTAGCTCGAAGCCCTGTAATTTTGTGTACATATCTGCAAAGTCCTTGAAGTCATCAACAAAGAAATCATCCTTTAGTAACAACTCTGCTTTTTTGATATGACGTGCTTGGTTGAGGATTAGTGCCATTGTCAACTCAGCTACGGCTATCGTGTTTCGACCAGGTACGGCAAGAACTGGAATCCTCTTGGCAGTTGCTGCTTCAACCGCGATATTGTTTGGATCCCCACGTACCGCTCCTATTAACTTGAAACTGATTTTTTCAAGAATGGGCTCTTTGATTTCATCACCCTCGACAATCACGATATCATAGTTTCCATCCTTTAGGATTGCTAGTAAGGATTCGCCCATGTGTAGCTTGCCACTCTCAAGCCAACTGCGATAATCGACAACAAATCCTTCATTCTGAAGCTGTTTTAAACAAGAGTCTGAGAATGGTGCGGTGATGAGGATTTTCAAGTCAACTCACTCCTAATGCAAATATTGTGAATGTAAACGAACCTTTAAACATTCATCGAAAACAATCAAAAATCGAGTTTGTGGCGCAGACCACAATGCAGTTCAAAGATTGTCCACTCCTTATATTCATTCTATGTTACGCAAATACTAGTGAAAAACAATGTCCGAATCTGCGATTAAAATAACTAATCTTACAAAACGGTTCGATGATATTACTGCTCTCGATAATCTCAATCTTGAGATTGCGTGGGGCGAGTTGTTTGGTATCCTCGGACCAAATGGTGCAGGTAAGAGCACTACAGTAAATATACTTAACACGCTATTAGAGCCCACAGAAGGTTCAGCGACCGTTGATGGGCATGATGTAGGTTTTGATCCTGAGGGAGTTCGGGAAGTGATTGGTGTCTGTCCTCAGGAGCCAGCATTCTATCCACATCTCACTGGAAGAGAGAACATCATCCTCATGGGAGATATGCATCTCGTTCCAAAGGATGTCCTAAAAGAACGGCTCAACACTATGGTCGAGAAGATCGAGATGGAGGACCATATTGATAGACGTGCAAAGAAGTACAGCGGAGGAATGATTCGTCGAGTCAGTATGCTCATGGCACTCATCAGCGATCCAAAGATTGCTCTTCTAGATGAACCAACTGTTGCAATGGATCCGAAATCTCGCCGTGCAGTATGGGACTTCATTCGCGAACTGAAGGAGAGAGGTAAGACAGTCATCCTGACCACTCACTACATGGAAGAAGCTCAGGAGCTTTGCGACAGAGTAGCCATCATCGATGAAGGCAGCTTGATTGAAATCGGATCTCCGAAAGAACTCATGCAAAAACATCAAGCAAAGAACTTGGAAGAAGTATTCCTAAAGCTCACTGGAAAGAAACTGCGGGAGGCAATCTAAAGATGAACCGACGACGAATTTTAGCCTTAACAAAGAAGAATCTGAAAATGATGACCAGGGAACCAGCTGTCCTCTTTATGCTAATCATATTCCCCCTTGCGATGACCTTCGTGTTTGGACTTGCATTTGGTGGTATTGGTGGAGGAGGCACAACGAGTTTCGATGTTGGTCTTCTGAATCAGGATGTTACTAGTCCACAGGCGGAGTGGAGTCAAGCTTTTGCTAACAACCTCACTTCATCAGAAGTATTTGTCATCCATCACTTTGATGACAATGTCACAGGACAAGACGCACTCCTACAAGGAAATCTTGATGCCTTCATTGTGATTCCTGAAGGCTTCGGTGTCAGCATCGAATCGTACTATGGTTCTCCGTTCGATCCTAGTGCTTGGGACAACTCAACAATTGGATTGTATGTCGATAGCGGGTCAATGATGGCAGTCTCAGCTGTTCCCCCGCTTGTTCAAGAGGCTCTTCTTAAGTCAATATTTGGAGAGGACGCAATGGCCATGGGTCTGCCTGTAGATATTGGTAGTCCTGCTCTCGTGGAGTCTAGTACTCTCACTCAGTGGGATTTCATGGCACCAGGAATCTTTGCATTCGCAGCAATATTCATGACCATGATTGTAGCACAATCGATGACTGTAGAGAGGGATGAGGGTCTCCTGAGGAGACTGAGGACAACACCGGCCTCATCAGCTGACTACATGCTGGGTCACACCTTTTCCTATATGATTATTGCAGTAGTCCAGGTCACTCTTGTCCTTGCAGCCTCGTACATGATTGGCTACAGACCCCAAACCGGAATTGCAGGAATAGGCTTCACATTTGTGATCTCTCTAGCATTCTCACTGGTGTCTGTAGGCTTCGGTCTCATCTCAGCGACATTATCCAAGTCAGCTGAAACATCAACAGGAATAAGCTTTGCATTCATCATGCCCCAGCTATTTTTTGGCACATTCATGCCACTTGGAGGTGGAATGGAGGTTTTCGCAAACTTCATGCCAAGCAAGCACATCACCAACGCGATAGCAACTCTGTTCCTCAGAGGAGCTCCGATTACTGCTACAGTAATCTGGGTTGAGCTGGCCATCGTGTCATTAGTGGGAGTCTTACTCATTGCAGTAGGAATTATCCTGTTCGGAAGACAGGGTACTCGCTAGGAGTCCTTCGGGACTCCGTTCTTTTTCTGGTAGAGTTATTAGGGAGAGTTTGAAAGTGAAAATAGCACATAATACTGAGGTGAGTGCATGAGCCCAGAGAATTCCGAAGAAAATGAAGAAATGATCGAAAAAGCAAAGCAGCTCCTTTTGCTCACAGACCTGATTGACAAGTATCCAGTCGTTGTAGGACGTCGAGTAGCTGGTCTAGTGTACATAATTATTGCTGGAGGAATATCATTTACGACATTGACTTTCATGTTTCTACTGAACATTCTGGGACCAGGAGACCCATTCCTACTCAATTTAGGATTTGTTTTTCTAAGCCTGTTCTTTTCTTGGATTGTCGCTTTTAGACTGATAGTACCACTGACACGTTCCTATCCCCAACAACCCCAAAGTGATGTAGAAGGCAAGTATGTCTTCGCTGTTTGGGGAATTCTGGGAGCAGCGATTGTGGTAGTTTCACTTATTCTATTTCCATCAGGAATGACAAGTCAATTCCCTCCAGTGCTACAATCAATCATGGGAACTGGTTTTCTTTCCAACTATCTATTGGCAAGGAAAAGCGTGCAGGAGGGGCTCGTCACTCGGGAACATTTCTACTTTGCATTAGTCACCTTTCTCAGCATAATCCCAATGTTGATGTTTCCCATCTTTTCGTATGTTCTTCTAGTCGTAGTTGATATGGGCGGCATTTACGTAATTGGAATCTATATGCTTGTCACAGCTGAACAACTACTTCTAGAAAGCAAAGGACAGGGATAGATTTGAGTCTGGATGGGGATCTCCTATCTAAATTGGTAGGACTCATGGAAGAAGACCGTGAAACGATGGTTCCCACAAGACTCTCTATACTTGTCTATCTCTATTTCACGCAACACGCAACTTTTCCAGTCTTGCAGAAGAAACTTGGACTCACATCAGGGAATCTATCAAGTCATCTTAGGAAATTGGAAGAAATGGGACTGATTCGAATATCGAAGAGATTTGTCGATCTCAAACCAACGACTTTTGCTGTGTTGACTATGGAAGGAGGCGAACATGTAAGAAGTCAGATGATTCGAATGCGAGAGTTAGTTTCGATGGTTGTGGAAAAGGGACCAAAATCAGAGAAGTAGTTTCTGCAATTTCAAAAGGTCAGGAACCTCTCCCACAGTCTTTAGTTTTCCTGCAGAGTAGGCAGCCATGGGACTCTCTGTCTTATCCATTATGCCAAAGAAGACACTGGAGTCCATTGTCACCTTCAACTCTGATTCAATCTCTCCCTCTGCAACCTCTTCAAGTATGGCATCTCCTATTTTCATGTACATCTTTGCATCAATATCAGGGAAGATGAACTGGAGGGCTTTATTATAATCCTTAAACCTACGCTGAATCTTCGGATCCTGAAATCGCTCTCCAAGAGTCTTGAGTTGGGCCAATATCTTTTCTTTTGTCATTCAGACACCATGGTATTATTTTACAAAGGGCAAGTTATACCTTATGAATACTATAAATACCGGGTCAGCCCATGATTTCTGTTACTGCGGGTTGAAAATCAATGGATGAATCGAACACCAAACCTGAAGAATTGGATACGAAGCAGGATTCACGGACTGCATACTATGCTTGGATTGGAAGTCTGTTATTTGCAATTGTGTTCACATTCATCATTTGGGCGTTGGGTCCATTCCTTGATCCTGTCCTTGCAACCCTTGGGCCAGACCTAGGAGCTAGTTGGTACTTTTGGAAATTACCAGCGCGAGACTTTATGGTCATGTTGGTTGTGTGGAGTTTCTATCTCAGTCACCAATTTGCAATCTGGGGAGCTATATACTGGGCTCAAAAGAACCTGAAGATATATCGTACTCAACCCACGAGAGGGCTCACAAGGTATAACTGGGCTACGATTCTGATCAATGTAGCATTCATCATCCTGCATTTGATTCAAACACAGATATGGTTCGATGGACTTGCTCAGGACGTTCCTATATGGACCAGTCAAGGCTCAGTCATTGTGATGTTAGTCATTATCCTGATTATTGAACATCCAAGGCGCGGTCTTTTCATGGGACGAAAAATGGGTAAGCCGATAACAGCACAAGTTTCAGGATTTTTCAGAAGAAATCATCCATACATTATCGCATGGGCTTTAGTGTATACATTCTGGTTCCATCCCATGACCTATGACCCCCAGCTGTTGACAGGATTCTTCTACATGTTCTTGCTGTTCACACAGCTCTCTTTGGCTTATACAGTAGTCCATCTTAATCGTGGTTGGATTGTTCTTCTTGAGAGCTTTGTAGGTGTGCATGCGTTCTTTGTAGCTGTCTACAACACGATAATGAGTCCTTCTACGTCACCTGATATGTGGCCAATGTTCGCCTCAGGATTTGCGTTCATGTTCGTGTTCACCTACATGTATATTTTCAAAGTAAGGAGAGAGTACAGATGGATTGTCTTTGCACTCTATTTTGGAGCTCTAGCGTGGATCTACTTACCTACAGAATTCGGTGGATATGGTCGAGGCTTCAGCTACCTGATGCGGCTCGAATTCCTCTGGATTCCAATTATTCTCTATTTACTCGCGATAGTTTTCGCTTCGATTGTTTATATCTATCAGAAGCAGCGAGGAAGAGCAGCCGAATAGAAATGGAGCATAGGGATGTTTTCCCTCACCTGCTCTAACTTACTAGCTACTATGTGATATGGGAGTAAATAGCTGTTGCAGGAATGAATCCACTGATTTGGGCATTCCTTAAGGCTGATAAAGCATCTTCAATTATCATGTTAGAACACGTGTGCTAAATTCTTCACATGCTCAAGGTCGTGACAGAAAGATTATATCTCCCGCTCCGCTCGAGCTCTTGTTGCAATAGTACCTTGGAGAATATTCCTATGGTCAGCGAGTCAGCCAAGAAATCAGAACACAGGGCTAAGCCAACAGACGTTCTAGTCATTGGTGGAGGTATGGCAGGAATCAATGCGTCTTTGGGTCTTGCCAATGGCGGCCATCATGCCCATATGATTGAAAAGACCGTGAATATTGGTGGGAACTATGTAGCAATCTACAAGATATTCCCAGCTTTGGAATGTTCTGCCTGCGTTATGACTCCTCTCACTTCCTTTGTAGGGAAGCATCCCAATATCACCATCCATCCATTATCAACTGTCGAGAAGGTGGTTGGAAAAGAGGGCGACTTCACTGTCACGATTCGAAAGAAAGCCCGCTATGTCAATGAGGACAAATGTACTGGTTGCCAATTGTGTATTCGTTCATGTCCGGTAGAAGTACCGAATGAGTATGACAAGGGGCTCTCCCTCCGGAAAGCAATCTACATGAACTTTCCACAACAAATCCCATTAATCGCAACAATCGACAGGAACGCTTGTATTGGCTGTGGAACTTGCGCATCAATCTGTCCACAGGATTGCATCATGTATGATGATGAAGACAAGGTTTTCGATCTCCACGTTGGCTCCATAATCGTGGCCACTGGGTTTGAAGAATATAGGCCATTGGATTATGGAGAGTATGGGTACGGTGTTTTTCCTAATGTTGTAACTTCAATGGAGTATGATAGGCAATCACACCCCACAGGTCCTACTGATTCCCATATGGTTCGTCCATCAGATGGGAAGGAACCGGAACACGTCCTGTTTGTGAACTGCGTAGGAAGTAGAGATGTTAGAGAGAATATCAGTGGATACAGTGCGCATTGTAATAGAGTCTGTTGTTCATTCGGATTAAAGCTGGCACAAGTAACTCGGATGCATTATCCTGAGGATCACTGTGAAATAATCTATACATACATGGACATGCGAACAGCTGGAAAGGCACTTGAAGAGTTCCTATGGGACTCTGAGAAGAATCGGGGTATCAAGTTCATTCGAGGCAGGGTATCTGAGATTCAAGAGAATCCTGATACACATGACCTGTATGTCAAGATGGAGGATACAGATTCGGGTAAGATAATCGAGCTCGACAAGATTTCCATGGTCGTTCTCAATAGTAGCTTCAGACCCAGTGAAGGTGTAGAAGAACTCTCAAAGATACTAAAGATAGATCTTGATGAAGCTGGATGGATTAAAGAAAAACACGCCAACGCGGCTGCCCTTGAAACAAATCGTACAGGTATCTTCGTTGCAGGATGTGCCCATGGCCCGCGGGATGGTACAGATAGTGTTAATGAAGGAAAAGGAGCAGCAATGGCAGCTCATTCGATTCTGCCGATTCCAACACTAGAACCAGAACCAGAAATTCCTCCAGCGGACCTTGGCGATGAACCACGAGTTGGAGTTTTCATATGTCATTGTGGTGGTATTATAGGGAATGAGATTAGCTCGCCAGGTCTTGCGGAGTGGGCTAAAGACCTGCCAAATGTAGCATACGCAACTGACTATATCTTCATGTGCAGTGACCCAGGTCAGCAGCTTGTAACCGATGCTATCAAGGAGCACAAGCTAAACCGGGTGGTAGTAGGATCTTGTTCACCGCTGCAGCACGAATCAACATTCAGAAGTGCCTTGAAAGCTGCAGGACTATCAGGATATTACTTGGTGGGACCAGTTGGTCTACGAGAGCACTTAGCATTAGTCCATGTAAACGCAGGTCCTGAAGTCAGGCAAGAGAAAGCTCAGGATATGATACGGAGCGCTGTGGCAAAAGCTGTCAATAATGAAGTTGTTCCTCTAAAGAGTGTCAAAGTGACACCAGTATCAATGGTTGTTGGAGGAGGAGTTTCTGGTATGACAGCAGCTCTTGATATTGCACGAAAAGGATTCGATGTGATTCTTGTTGAGAAAGAAGACAGACTTGGTGGAAGATTGAATGAACTTTATCATCTATTTCCAGCTATGGATTCAGCGCAAGACATTGTGGAAGACCTTACAGAAAGGATCGAGAAGAGTAAACGCATCCATGTTCTTCTAAACTCGAAAGTTGTTGCACGAGATGGATCCTACGGGAACTACGACATATCAGTAGAGAATACAAAAACAGGTGAACAGACCGTTCACCGTATTGGATCTATGGTGATAACCGTAGGAACTGATGTATATGAACCAAAACAGGGTGAGTATGGATGGGGCGAAGTTCCTGGAGTGATTTCAACCCTCGAACTTGAGAGGCGACTGAGGAACGGAGAGTTGAAGAAACCACCTAAGAATCCCCTGTTCATTCACTGTGTGGGATCTAGACAAAATCCAGGGGAGGGTAATCGATATTGCTCAAGAGTCTGCTGTTCAGCTACTATTGCCATGCAGCACGAGCTGAAAGAGATGTTTCCTGATATCAAGATATTTTCAGCCTATAAAGAACACATTCGTCCATATGCGAAAGGGATGGAAGAGATGTGGCGTGAAAACAGGCAGAAGGGAGTGACCTATCTCCGCTGGGAACGAGAACGACCGATTAGAATCGAGAAAGATCCAGATGGTGATTCAGCGATTGTCACGATTTACGACACATTTTCACAGGAAACTTTCAAGATTAAGTCAGAGATGGTAGTGCTAGCTCTTGGACTTGAGGCACCACATGATGTCGATCAATTCGTAAAAGCTATGGGCATTAACCGAGGACAGGATGGTTTCCTAGCTGAGATGCATATGAAATACAAGCCAGTGGAAACCACAGTTCCAGGAGTTTTTCTGGGTGTCACCTATGCAAAGAACATTGGAGATTCTATCAATCAGGCTCGCGGAGCTGCAAGCGAAGCATGCATCCCGCTGAATCTAGGTACTGTGGAAATCGAACTACTGACTGCAGAGGTTGATAGAGACCTTTGTGTTGGTTGCGATCTTTGCCACTACTCAGAGATCTGTCCGTATGATGCAGTTTCAATGATAGAGATTGAGCCCGGTGTCAAGAAGAGCGTCACTGATGAGATGCGATGTGAGGGGTGCGGCGCATGTTGTGCAATTTGCCCCACTGGAGCACGCGATCTCCGCTGGTGGCGTGAAAAGAGCATTCTCGACGAAACAGCAGAAATGTTGAGAGAGTGACATAATGGTATCGTTGGACGGTCTTCTTGCAGGTTGGATGGTCTTAAATGACCTATTAGGAGCTCTGAAAGAGAGAGATGTTTTCATTCCGGATTTGACTTACGCAGACCTTAGAAACTCAAAGATGAGCATAGAGTATCTTCGCTCTTTTGAGAGTGAGTTAAGGACAGGGGACATGTGTGATGCTGATACCCGACTTCAGGTCGAAATGGAAAATAAAATACAAAGGCTTCGAGATACACTTATGGTCTGGGCAGAAGAAAAAGAGGGAGTAGATTACAGAAACACTTGGGAAGCACGATTTGATGCTGCATTAATGGGTAAGAGCGACGCCTACAAGCCAGAACCACAGGTGCACATCTCTGACATTCCAAGGGATAAACAAGTAGGTTTCTTTCGAATCAAACTTCCTGAAGATATTCCCGTAGAGGTCATATCTGAGATTGCAGAGAACTGTAGAGTGAATATATCTCTAGATGGAGAAAGGTATCTACAGGTCAGCGGGAAGAAAGATTGCGTTCGAGATGCCATGAAGAAGTTGGGTCAAATCTTCTATGGTGAAAGTAAAATAAATTGATACCTGATGTGGATGTTAGATACCGAGAATATCACGGATTGGATCAAGGGATACTCTGTTGAGCTCAAATCCTAATGGTTCAGGTTCAACTCCCATTGCAGCACCCAATACCTGTGTGACAAAGAGAGCTGGTAACTCGAGCGAGTTTCCCGCATCGTCCTTGAGTCCCAACTGTTGGATGTCAAACTGTGTATGACATGCAGGACAGTTTGTGACCACGCAGTTTGCTCCTGCACCATTTGCAGAAATCATCTTTTCCTGTAGTATTTTGACGGCAACTGATTCACTCGCAATTAGAAGCGGTGAACCACAACACCGAAGTTTCATGTCCCAATGGACACTCTTCGCTCCTGTAAGCTCAATCAATTCATCGACTTTTCGAGGTAGCTCAGGATTATCAAATCCTGCAACATTAGAAGGTCGAATAAGGTGACAACCTGGATGAAATGCAACCTTTAAACCATCTAGACGGTGAACTATCTTCTTTTCGATTTCATTTCTCAAATCGTAGAGAACTTCTACGAAATGGCGTATCTTGGTCTTTCCCGTATACTCCAGACCTAACGGTTTTAGAGCTGCGTTGACTTTCGCTCTGTACAATGCATCTTCATGAAGTACATGGTTTGTATCTTTCAGAGAGCCAAAGCAGCCATTACATGGAGTGACAATGTCATGGCCTCTTTGTTCCGCGAGCGCAATATTACGACCTGACATGGAGAGCCAACTACTCTCATCAATGGATTTGAGGACTACAGTTCCACAGCATGATGCACCTTCGAAATCAATTAGCCCAATGTCAAGTGCCTTTGCGACTGCACGCATGGAAGACTCGTAATTATTGAACCTACTAGGAATTGCACATCCAAGGAATACTTCATAGCTCTGCGTCAATTTACTCATCCTCCTCCAGTTTCATGAGTTTTGTTTTGTTGAGCATCTTCTTCGTATCTTCAATATTCAACTCAGGAACTGGATCAAGCCCGAGATCGTCGCGTTCCCAGTCAGTAGGTTCGTAGAGCCGTCCTGTATCATATAGTGACTGCCGTGCTCCTAAATATCCAGCAGGAGTAATCCCCTTCTTGAAAGCCATATTCTTCAGGCCAAACAAGATATCAGTGATGTCAATTCCCTGTGGACAACGTTCTTGACAGGTATAGCATGTTGAACAGAGCCAGACCATGTCGGTTTCGAGAACCTCTTTAAGTCCAAAGAGAAGCATTCGCATGACTTCATGAATCTGTATGTTCACCTTGTCAGAAACGGGGCAACCAGCACTGCATTTTGCACATTGAAAGCACGCAGTGAGGTCTTTTCCTCCAATTAGATTTGAAACCTCTTTGGTGAACTCAACATCCAGAGCTTTGAACTTCTTTCCCTGAAATGACTTGAATTGTCCCCATACCTCTGTCATCTTTATCGCCTCCTCTGTCTCAATGGACTTGGACCAAGTTTGTCTGCCACTTCTGCAAACTCCTTCACAGTTTCAGCCCAAATAGATCCTTCACTTGCACTTATGTGCGTGAACTGCAGTCGATCAGGTTCGAGTCCTGCTTTCTCAAGGATCTTCTTAGCTATGGCAAACCGACGCTCAAAGGAGATGTTTCCATCAACATAATGGCAATCTCCAATATGACAGCCGGAGATCCAAACCATGTCAGCGCCCTGCCTGAAGGCTTCCAAGATGTGTTGTACACTTACCCTCCCGGTGCACATAACACGAATATCCCGAACATTCGAAGGTTGTTGGAAACGGGAAACGCCAGCACTATCTGCACCAGCATATGAGCACCAATTACAGAGAATAGTCAGTATTCTTGCATCGTTGGCAGGCATACTGTCCAATGCAGTGCGAATCTGAGTGAGTATCTGGTCATCAGTGAAATGCTTCATAGTAATTGCGCCTGCAGGGCATCCTGCTCCACATTTCCCACAACCTTGACACAATACGGGATTCGTCACCGCATAGTCATGACCTCCGTCCCCAGGAACAACTTCGATTGCATTGTAGGCACAGTTAATCTCACAAGTTCCGCAACCAACACAGATTTCAGGGTCAACAACTGAAACTATAGCCTCAGCCTTTCGAATTCCTTTTATGAGGGGAATCAACGCTCTTGAGGCGGCTGCTTGTCCTTGAGCTATCGATTCTCCAATACTCTTTGGAGCTGTGGCTGTACCCGCTACAAACACGCCATCGGTCTGGAAGTCCACTGGTCGCAATTTTGGGTGAGCTTCCATGAAAAAGCCTGAGAGATTGAGAGGGACCTTGAATAATTCCGAGATTTCTTTGTTTGGTCTGGGGACCATTGCAGTGGCGAGTACTGTATGATCAACATCTATAGTGAGTTCAGCTCCTAGCACTTGATCCATTACAGTAATGCTCAGCGCTTTATCGCTCCCTTTCTTAACCACAGGTGGAATGTCTTTGTCATATCTGACAAAGACAACACCCTTCTTGCGAGCTTCTCGGTACTTGTTTTCGGCAGAATAGAAGACTCGCAAATCTCGATAGAAATGGAATACTCGAGAGTTCGGATATTTCTCAAGCAACTCAAGTGTATGCTCTAGAGCTACCATACAGCATATACCAGAACACCAAGTACGAGCGCCTTCGAGCGATGCGTCTTCACGCGACCCTGCACAATGAATGACTGCAAAGGTTTCTCCATCAGTTATACCTTCTCCAGTGGCTACCCGGCTGTTGAATTCCACCTCAGTCATTACTTCGGGAAGTTTGTTTAGTCCAAACAGTCCTTTCTCTACAAGAGCGACTGCTCCGGTGGCTACAATAACAATACCAACAGTCAGTGACTCTTTCTTTGAACCAGTCTTAATGACTACTTCAAATTCGCCAATTGAGCCTTTTGCTTCCACAACCTCGGAATTCAGCATAATTGTGATGTTTTCTTTACCCGTAATTCTGTTCTCATAGTCTGTTACGATTTCTGAGGCAGGGGTATGAGTGAAGTTGATTGATGTGAGTTCATTGAGAAATCCGCCCACCTTGTCCAGCTTCTCTACAAGATAGACTCTGAATCCTTTTTGTGCTATGATATCAGCCGCAGCCATTCCAGCGACCCCTGCACCAATAACAAGAACAGAGGGTTCTATCTTGGTCACAGCTTCTTCCTGTGCTTCAAGTAGTTTAGCTCGAGCGACTGACATGCGTACCAAATCCATGGCTTTCGAAGTTGCTTCATCCTTGTCAGCTTGATGAATCCAAGAACAATGTTCTCGGATGTTAGCAAGTTCGAATAGGTACTTGTTCAATCCTGCTTCTTCGATTGTTGCTCTGAACAAGGGCTCATGAGTTCGTGGAGTACAAGACGCTACAACTAGACGATTGAGATTGTGCTCCTTGATGGCATCCTTGATAACAACTTGGGCGTCTGATGAACAAGAGTATAGAAGATTC
>JAOUFI010000123.1 GCA_029858305.1 Candidatus Thorarchaeota archaeon | reverse complement strand
ACTGGAGTAACTGTCAACGGTAATGATGAGAAAATCACTCATGAAGATGATAAAATTGTCTTGAGTGGTGAAAGCACACCAGACAAACCACTTACATGGGAGGTCAGATTTTAAAAATTAGTTTTATTTCCATTGTGTGAGTTGCTGGTAAAGATGAATTCACTCGAGCGGACATTAGCAACAATTGAAGGGATTCCTGATAGAGTTCCATTCAACCCGTTCATCATGCATCTTGCTGCTGCAATTGATGATATCAACTACAGCAATGTATACTGTAAGAACGCAGATGTCTTAGCAGAAGCTCAAATCAAATGTGCAACTTCACTAGGAATCGACCACGTAAATGTATCAACTGACGCCTATCGAGAAGCTAGTGCTTGGGGGGTGTTAGTCGATTTCTCAAGCCACACTCCCGTTGCAAAGAAATACCTAAGTCTTGATGATTTTGAATCCGTTGAAAATCCCGATTTAGATTCTGCAGAACGGGTACAAAACCGGATTAGAGCCATTCGGATTCTCAAGGATAGGGTCGGCCAAGAACAATGTATTATGGGGTGGATAGAAGCTCCCTTCGCTGAGATATGTTGTCTCTTTGGTTTGATGAGTGTTTTGAAACTTGCTAGGAAACCGAACTGGAATGAATTTATTGGAAATCTCATCCAGCGGATATTACCAGTTCAGTTGGAATTTGCAAAGATGCAGATAGATGCAGGTGCGGATATCATTGGAGCGGGGGATTCAGCTGTATCCCAGATAGGACCTAAACGATACAATGAGGCCTGTCTTATACCGACACAGGAGCTATTCAAAGAGATAAGAAAACATGTACCGGTACTTTATCATGTGTGTGGTGATAGTTCCATTATAGACATCAATGGAAGAGATATGTTGCAGCTTGTTGCGGATTCCGGAGCTTCTGTTCTAGACCTTGATTATCAAGTAGACATGGAATATGCAAAGAAAAAGATAGGGAGCAAAATCTGCATTCGTGGAAACACAAATACTGCAATTCTTGGAGATCAGATGTTTGATTCGAAATATGTTTCAGATTTGATTGCTAACACTATTGAGAGTGGCAAACCAAATGGGAGATATATGTACTCAGCGGGCTGTGAATGGCCATGGAATCCTTTGAAGTTGGCTATAAGGAATATCGAGCTTGCTAGAAAGCAGGTTGGAAAATTAGGAGTTTATTGACATGGACTCACGAGGACGAGTGTTGATGGCATTGAATCACAAGATACCAGACATGGTGCCACTGGACCTCGGTGGTAATCAGTCAGGCATTCATGTTGTAGCGTACAAACACCTTCTTGATTATCTCGATATCGTTGATGAAAATATATGCTACAGTGACTTCATACAGCAAACTGCGAAACCTTGTGAGGAGTTACTCGAACGTTTTCACATTGATATAAGATGGCTTCGCCCGCCATCAACAATTTTGCCAGAGAATTACATTCCAGAGGTAGAGGGTAAGTATCAAGGGATATGGGATCAATTTGGAGTGTTCTGGGGTAATAGTGTTGACAAGAATCTCGGGGATATACTCTACTATGACCCAGTTATTCATCCTCTTAAGGATATGACCACAGTACAGGAGATCAGAGGTTACGACTGGCCTGATGGGACTGACAGAACACCATTCAAGGGATTGAGAGAGCAGGCAAAGAAGCTGCGAGAGACCACAAACTATGCAACTGCTACTCCCCCGCTTGGGTGTATTTACGAATATACAACATTTCTATTCGGATTTTCAAAGGCACTGAAACATTTGCAGAAGAATCCTGAACTTATAATTGCAGCAATGGAAGAGCTGGAGAGGTATTGGTCTGAATACGCAGCCGCATTTCTGAGAGAAGCAACATTCGGAGAAACATGCTACGTAGACATAGTGGCAAATAATGGAGACTTGGCTGAGCAGGCTGGACCAATCATGAATCCAAAGAAAATCTATGAACCCATAATCAAACCAATTGAGCAGCGTTTCTCAGAGAGATTACACAGTCTTGCAGATTTGAAAATAAACTACCACTGTTGCGGATCAGTTACTGAGTTCATCCCACATTTCTCGGAGATAGGCTATGACGCTGTAAATCCAGTTCAGATTGGAGCTTTTGATATGGAACCATGCAGTCTCAAGAACCGTTTTGGCGAGATGGTAACGTTCTGGGGTGGCCTCTGCAATACTCAGAATACACTCCCTTTTGGCACTCCCGAACAGATTCGAGAAGAGGTACAGTACAATATGGATTGCCTAAAACCTGGCGGAGGATATATCGCTTCAAATATTCACAATATCACTGCAGAAGTGCCCCCTGAGAATATTATAGCCATGTTTGAGACAGCGAAGCGATTTAGAAAATATTAGGAGCTTCTTGCATATACAGTTTGGTGGAAACTTCCTAGGTCTTGCTAGGGTTCGAATCCCGGTGAGATCACCACTTCTTTTTCATAGTCGAAAACAACCTTGAAGCAATTCATGCAGCATGAGTCCAGAAAAAGCCAATCCAACCACTTTGTAAGGTTTCTTCATTACAAAATGACTCTGTTTGAGCCATTTCTAATAGTTTTATCACGCACGTCCCTGACACAGCTAGATATCCTGTTTTGTATACGTTACACTCGTGAATCACCATGACAGAATCACGAGAAAAAAACATGGAAAATGAAGACCACACCGAAATTGAGATTCACGTGCTGAGTAGTCTACAATCACCGATGAACTCCGTCTTCACTTTTCTTGACCCATATCGGGTCTTGGAACTGTTCTTGTTCATGGTTTCGCAATGGAAAAAAATGAATTTTGGTTTAGGAGGTTATTAAACTGGAAGAAGTAATAATTGAAAAACTAACGAAGAAATTTGACAGCTTAACCGCAGTCGATCATATTGACCTGAATATCTCTGCAGGCTCGATTTACGGGCTATTGGGACCAAATGGAGCAGGTAAGTCAACAACAATTAGACTCCTCTGCACTCTTCTCACACCCAGTGAAGGCACAGCATCTGTTGGGGGCTTTGATATCGTCGAATCACCAGTAAGTGTTCGAGAGATAATTGGTGTAATGCCAGAAGAGAGCAATCATACGCTCTATCCCACAATGTCAACCTATGAGAATCTGGAGTACTTTGGGAAACTATATGAAATTCCTGAGGCAGAGATACCAGAGAGGATAGAGGAGCTTCTGAACTTCATGGGACTCTGGGAACGAAAGGACGATCCTGCTGGAGAGTTGAGTACGGGTAATCGGCAACGTCTTGCCTTATGTCGAGCTTTGCTCCACCGGCCAAAAGTGCTCTTGTTGGATGAGCCAACATCTGCATTGGATCCTATTGCATCCAAGAAAGTTCGAGAACTCATCCTCAGTCTTGCTGAGAAGTATAAACAGACTTTCTTCATCAATTCGCACAATCTGGCGGAGGTTCAGAGAATCTGTGATAGGATTGCAATCATCGATAAGGGTCGAATCTTGCTCAGTGGAAAAACCGAGGAGCTTCGTTCAAAACTGCAAGCCAGCCAGAATTTCACAATTCGTGTCTACAATGATTTGGAAAAGGCTCTATCAATTGCTAAGTCTATGGAATTTGTGACATCTGCTGAAAAAGAAGTCGACTCTCTTCAGGTCACGATTGAGGATCCAATAGGCAATAACTCAACTCTGATGCAATCACTACTGTCACAGGGAGTCAGAATTATCGAGTTTGCAGAAGAAGCAGCGACACTAGAAGACCTGTATCTTGATGTCATAGGAGGTGTCGCATAATGGTCTTAAGAAAATCGTTGATTGTTGCAAAGGCTGACCTACGAATGGCTATGAAAGTGAAAATGGTCAAGTATAGTCTTGTCATTATGTCTCTAATGGCACCTATAATGGCTATTGGATTGGTCTTACTGATAGCATTGACAGCGCCTGCGATTTTAGTGACTACCATACCAATGCTCGATTCACTTTTCGCACCCATGATAGGAATTATGGCCATCATTCCAGCGACTATGATCTCTGCAAATGCCTTAGTAGGTGAAAGAGAACAGAATACTCTTGAGCCGCTCCTATGCACACCCCTGACAAATCGGGAACTTCTGATTGGTAAAGTATTGAGCTCATTCATTCCCACCATTATTTTACTTCTTGGTTCAGTACTCATCACTGAGATTGCCACGATTATAATATTCGCCTCTGTGGGAGCTAATCCAGTCCTCTTTCCAGGAACAGCTAGTCTGTATCTACTTCTAGTAGCAGGCCCTATTCTTATTGTAGCAATAGTATCAGTAATGATTCTCATCAGCGGAAAGGTCAAGCGTGTCTATGAGGCGTATCAGTCCTCTGGAGCAATCGTTATTGTTTTCCTAATTCCGATGCTGTTACCAATGATGTCAACGAGTGATCTGGGAAATGTGAATGTGAACCTAGTCTGGTTGTCTAACACAATAACACTACTTATCGCATCTGTCTTGGCAATCATCACATCGGCTCTTGCGATTAGCAGGTTTAACCGTGATAGAATGGTATCAATGTAGTCCAAGAGGGCAACCTGCCCTCTTCTTTTTTATTCACATAATCTCCAAACTTCTCTACTGATGAGTACATCATTGAGAACACGTACTCTGACAATTTTCTCTAATTCAATCAATACTTTCTTGAGGAGGTTCATATTCTTCTCATCAAATGCCTCAATTAGATACCATTGACAAAAAGATTCTGACTATTCTATCTAGAGATTGCAGGACTCCATATCGTGAGATTGCAAAGTCTTTAGGTATGTCTGCTACCACAATTAAAAGTAGAGTTGACGATTTAGTAGAGGCGGGTATCATCATAGGTTTCATTGTTGAGTTCTCGCATGCTATGATAAATTCAGAGGTTATGCTAGTCTGGCTGACTACGGACAACAAAGAAGACCAAGAACGATTTGCACAAGAGATTGCTAAGACACGAGGAATAAGGCAGATTGTTCCGTTCTATGGGGGTGACTATCTTATCTTTCTCGAATACTGTAATTCTCATGAATTGGCGAAAATATCAATGGCAATCAAGAGTAATGTACATGTGAGTGCCACAGAAATGCACACACTCATTGGTCCCCTTGGGCAGAAGACAACATTATCAAATCTCCAGCTACGCGTGTTGAAGGAATTACTTGTAGATGCAAGAATGGAGATTAGTGATATCGCTCGAAGATCTGGTCTGACTGTACGAATAGTTCGACGAACGCTTCGGGAATTAAAGGAGAGTGAGTCTATTCGATTCTCGCTCCTTTTGCGTCCTAATGTTGGTAATCGAGTGACCTTTCTCTTAAAGCTGAGATGGAATCCAAAACAGGCAGATAAAGATGAAATCGTAGAATTACTTGTAAAAGACTATGCGGATGAATTCTGGACTATCACACCTTCAGCATCTGATTCGTTTTTGATTGGCATAGCAATTGTTGACAATCTGAATCAAATGGACGCTATGACATCGAAGATAAGGTCCATTCCTTCAGTTACCTATGCAGAAGCTTTCATCTATAGACCCCCATATAATTTTACGAGTCTGGAGAGGCTCGCTCTTGAAGAAGCTGTTCAAGAAGCCGGATTGTAGAAGGAAGTATTGCAGAAGGAAAGCAAGGAGATACCTTTTGACATTGTAGATGAAATATTGAATTTCTAAATCGATTCCAATTCAACTAGGTTTTCCATACACTCTGATTGCATTCTGCCAATAGAGCTTGCGAAGCATAGAGGTTGGCAAATCTAGTCCATTAATGATGGTGCCACCGGAGTCTTTTGTGTCAGCATCCTCGAACGGTAAAGGAACTCCAATATCTTTTGTTTCCCATAAAATCCTCTGAGCCAGATAACGGCCTCCATAATAGTCACGATTTCCACGATTTGCTGATAGGTCC
>JAOUFI010000122.1 GCA_029858305.1 Candidatus Thorarchaeota archaeon | reverse complement strand
TTCAACAGGCTCAGTCTTCATAAGGCTGGCGCCGGTGACAACTCTTCCTACCTCAGGAATGGATACAGAAGGCTTTGGTTTCGGTTCTTCTGCGGTTTTCAGGAGAGAAGCACCACAGCGTGTGCAGTACTTTCTCGTTACATCATTGGCTTTGCCACACTTCGCACAAGTTCTCAAGTTGAAAACACTCCTCTAACACTAGTAACAATTTGCCTAAAGAAATATTGTCGGATATACATATAGCATAACCTCATACATGTATATTTTTGATTACGAATAGAAAGTATGGAAAGGAAATGCTGTCCCAAGCCTGATTATTAGCCAACTACCGGTTATATTCAAAATGTACTTTTAACAATAGTTAAAAAGGCTCTTTTTGAGCTGTTTTCAAAGGAGTATGAATGTAGATGAGAACAATAGAACTCAAGACTGTGATTTTGAAAATCGCTGGAAAAGATGAGTTCTACGGTTATGAGATTCATAAAAAGTTACAGCAAAGAAAAATCGAAGTCGGTATCGGACGCCTGTATTCAGTATTAAGTGAAATGAAGGATGATGGCTTTCTGAAGGATCGATGGGAGAAAAGCCAGAGCGGTCCGAAGCGTAGAATATATCGTATTTCGAAAAAGGGAGAGATGAAACGAGACGAAATTCTGGGCGAGGCCATCAAAACCGTTCATGAATTCTACACGGAGTATCTTAACAACCTACCACCGGAACTCAGTGTGTTCAACTTCGTTAGTAAAATGCTAGCTGAAAATCTCCCGAAGAATGCAAACATGGCATACGCCGCGACTAGATTCTCAGAACCCGTGAAGAAGATTATGTCGAGTCTAGCAAATGAACTACCAATGGGACAGCTATATGCTATTCATGAAAGAGAGAATCGTGTGGACCTCGGAATCAGTGCAGTTACACCTGTAGATGGCACATTCGAAGATATTCCAATGAAAGACAAGTATCTGGATCTACTAATGGTATCCGGAAATATCAAAAAAGATTGTTTGGATTCCTGTCTTCGAGAATGGCAAAGGGTGATTAGTAAAAGCGGAATTCTAGCTATTCTTTCTCCCACCGCGTTATTAACAATTTATAGAGACCCACTTGGAATTGAAGAGTTCATTGAACAGCGTGAGCACCCACGTCCGGAATCAGAGGATTCTCTTGATATTAGTTTTCTAAGAGGCGAGATTGAGAAATACTTCGAGAGAGTCGAAGTGAACGAAATAGTTCATATTACGGTAATTCGAGGATTCAATCCGCTTAGTTGATTACACCCCAGCACTAACCAGTATATCAAAACTTGACTATACTGATTTTGCGATAGTAGCTTATATTGATTCAATCATCTACGTACACAGAGAAATATGTCGGCTGGCCTCCGATATCTCTCCTTGTTTCGATTTGTTCGAGGCTAAGAAAAAGGTAATGTAGTACACCTTAAATGAGGAAGTAGGGTATCCTATTTCCTCCACCATCTCTCTTGTTAATCAGGTCAATTAATACTCTGTGAAACGGATATTTCACTAATGTTTTCACTCAACACGCTTGTTGATGAATCATGGATCCATGGGCAAATTTTCTCTATGATTCTTTAATGCAAAGGACAATCTTTTTCCCTCTAAACAAGTATCTCAACTCGATTATTGTTGATAGAACATGCTAAACGAATACAACCGTTTTCTGCATCTGATGGTGAATATGTGACTCTGGTAGAGTTTACCATTCAAGCAGCTCAGTTGCTTGATCCCGCATTCGAACCTCAAGACTCTTGGTCAGAGAGAGTAACAGAAAGTGATTCTATTGAGGACGAAATTGTAAGTTTCTACTATGGGAGAGAACCTACGATTGTTAAGATTGTGTATAGGAAACGCCATGAGCCAAAAACGCATGGTCACATTGAAGATGATGTGACTGTTATTTGTGATGGATTACATGAGAGTATGAGGATAGAGCTACAAGTACTGCGCTGCCATACCGATCCACGATTTATCGAGCTTCGTATAGCAGGTCCTGAAAGACCAGTCAATATAATACTTGAAGGATTTGAGAAGCGATTTAATATTAACCACATTCCTGAAGAGAGAGAGGTTGAGTATACTCTCCAAAATGCAAGAGCCGCTGTTCGAGTACATGCATGGCGAATTGCTGAGCTGAATGCCCAAAAAGCACTGAGTTACGAGCCATATAATCCGGATGCCATTATGTATCTCGGAATTGCGAAAGCAGCTCAAGGCTATGAACCAGAAGGAGAGAACCTACTTCTAGCATCATTAACATTGAATCCAAGAAGTATTGATGCATACTATAACCTCGGCCTTATTGTCTTAAATCAGGGAAGATGCATTCTTGCAAGTGAAGCATTCATAAAGGGACTCTCAATCGAGCCAACGTATCATCCGCTTCACTATCAATTAGGAAGAGCTCTCGAACGGCATGGTGATTTAAAGCAATCAATAGAAGCATATCAATGGGCTCTGAAACACAAGCCTAACCCTGAACAAATTTGGGAATATTCTGGAAAAGACTTCACTGCAGCTACAATCGAATCAATAGCTCGTGTAAGTGAGGCAATTCAAGCCAACCAAAACAGTAGTGAAGAGCAATCTTCGGAACAATCGAGGGTTGGTTGACCTCGATCTCGAAAAGAGGCAATTAGGAAGAAAGCTTGATGTCTTGCGTTCATCTGAAGTATAATATCATAAAGAATCGCTTGTCTTATTGAGGGTGACTTGCGTGGCTGATTCAGGCACCAGTCCAGAATTGAAACCAAAAACATGGGGAACTTTCTGGGATATCTTTGGGGAAATGTTGGTAGGATTTATGAATGTACCAATAGGAGCGAGAGTACTTGATGTTGGATCGGGTGGTGGATCAGTTCTCTATCCATTGGCCAAGAGAGTTGGACCCAAAGGCCATATTATCGGCGTTGAAATTTGTGATCATTGTGCCAAGAATACAGCATCTGAGATTGAAAGATGTGGGATAAAGAATGCAGAGTCCATCTACTTGGATGCTAGGCAGACTGATTTTTCAGATGCATTTTTCGATTGTATCACAGCGGGTTTCATTGGATGGGATAGTTACTTCGATTTTCAGAGAAAAGAGTACAAAAGACCCGATTCTTTGATGAAAGAAATCACAAGATTGTTAAAACCAGGTGGGCAATTTGGTATGAGCACTTGGTTGTTGCAAGAAGATTTGGATTGGATGTACCAATTCCTAACATCACAGTCATTTGAGAGTAATAAGAATTATCACATTGAGAACGAGTTGGGTTGGAGGAAAATACTGACCTACTGGGATTACACAGAGATACAGGTGTTGACTGAAGCAGCGAAATATGAATACAATTCTCTTGATTTCTGGTGGAAAGAGATGATTGATTATGACTGGATAGTGCATGACGAGGATAAAGCAATTATTAGATCTGTGAAGGATTTAGCATACGAGAGAATCAAACCAAGGATAAAGGAAGGGAAGATCGTATTCACTAGGAAAGCACTATTCGTAATTGGAAAAAAGAAAAAACCACAATAATACAGTCAGCCACCTCTCAGCACGGAAACAATAGAGTGAAGTGGTTTCAAAGATTTGTGGAAACATGCATAGACTTTTGCGAAAAACACGGGGACCATATATGATCAGACACATTATTTGCCTCAGAATTGCCGATGATGAGGGATTGGTTTCGAGAGAAGTATAGAACATGATGCTCCTTGAATCTGTCAGGTCACAGGAAGATATGGACGAAGAGCATGTCATAGTAGTAAGCTCAACCTATCTCAATTCCAATTCTCAGGTAGAGTAGAATCAGTTGTTTGTGGTGTACTATGTTCATTTCTGAACTATACCGAATTTCTGATACATGCTTAATATTCCATCTGATTGTCAGGTAATACAACGAAAATCTAATTTTGTTATTGGAGAAGTGAAATTTGAAAACTAAAAAAATAATTGGTGTTTTAGTTGCTCTTGGTTTCTTTGTAACAGTTCTCTTTGCGTCTCAGAACGTAATTGCACTGTCGGATGGAGTAACTCTATCAGCCATGAGCACAACAGACACCATCACCCTAGATGGTGAAAAAAATGAATTAGCTTGGAATGACGCAGAAATGTTGATTATTCCGAGCATAGATGGGTCAGGGATTGATGTAGAACTGCAGGCTCTTAATGATGGTACCTACATCTACATCTTTGCATCATGGAATGATAGTACAAAGGACGACACCCGTAGAGGGTGGTCTTTCAATGGAACAGATTGGAGTAATGTTGGTGGCAACGAAGATCGCATCGAATTTGCTTGGAGCCTTGGCACAAGCATCGTCTGCGGTCATAACCCAGGAACAGCTGACCCAATGTTATTTGACGTGTGGCATTGGAAGGCATCTCGAACTGGTATCAGTGGTTGGGCTGATGACAGGTATTGGGATGGATCAGGCAGACATTCTGACGACAAGACCTCTGGAGGCTTTTTTGATAATTCAGTAGTCAGGCAAGGCGCTAACTCTTCAGCCATCACAGCTGCCTTAGGAAATAGCACAAGTGTTGCTGCATTTAGCAATAATGATCGACCATTCTGGGATAACAATGGTGTAGAAATAACTTGGACAGCAGGAGTTAATGCGACGCCAGTCGGTAATTTCATCAACGGTTACAAATCAGTCATCCCAGTAGGAAGTCAAGGTGATGTTCCTGCGGCATCTGTTCACAATGGAACAGCTTGGAATATTGAATTCAAGCGAGCGTTGGACACTGGGAACGATGATGATGTGGCGTTTAGCGACAGCAGTTCTATGCCATTCTATGTAGCGATCCACAACAACTCTGGTGATGACAATCACTTCAGAGCAGGTGGAAGTAGTCCGACTACATTCCAGCTAAGCATCGAATCTGCAACTACATCTACTACTACGACAACTTCAACCACACCCACAGCTCCTCCCTTCGGTTTAGATCAGACTCTGTTGATAGGAGCAGCTGTCGTTGGAATTCTAGCTGTCTTTATTATTGTTGCATTTGTTAGGCGGGGAAGATAGAACCATAAACTCTCCCCACCTTTTTCTTTTTTTCTGCCTCTGTGATTGTGTCACCGCTCCGATGCTTGAAGTAGTGGAGGACTGGTTTTAGAACCGATAGAAACAGGCACATCCTAGAAATTATATCTATAAGAGCAGAATCTGCGAATTTTCAGAGCACACTCGTACTTCAGGGTCTTGGCTCATTCATAGACAGGCTCGCAGAGTTCCTCTAGACACACCTTTTCAGGATTCATCCTGACACTCAGATTCAAAGTTAATTACTAGCTCGTAGCATTACTCAATCAATGGTACATGATGTTCATTTCTAATTACCCAGCCCAATCTCAGATTTGAGTAGTATCTGCGATTTCATTTTTGATTAATATTCAGTCTGGAGGTTCAAGGACTTTCAATACGTGCTCCTCCGTATCCTTGCTCAAAACGGCGGAAGCAATCAAGATTCCTTCTTCGTGAATCAGCTCCAAACTAAATCCGAGAGATGCGAGGCGCTTCAAATATTCAAGTCTGGCAATGACATTGTCTATGAATTTTCGTATTAATGTTGCATTCGAATTCTTAGATAGGGAGGGTAGAATCACTTCAACCTCAATATCAAGATCCTCTGCCCTGTACTCATATCTCGTTAAGATGATACGGACTGTTTTTGTCTCGAGAAGAATCTCCGATACTTGCTGCTTCCTGTTTGGAGCAATAAGGGAGAGGTCAGCCGAGGCGAATCGTCTAAACCTCTCCATCATCTCAATTGAATTCATCTTGTGATTTCTCCAGACTATAGCTCAGTTCTGTCAAACACAAAGAGCGCAACGATTGTGAATATGATGATCTGGACACAAGCGGATAGGAGTATCCA
>JAOUFI010000121.1 GCA_029858305.1 Candidatus Thorarchaeota archaeon | reverse complement strand
GAGTAGACATCAACTTTGATTTCAAAGTGAAAGGAGTTACAAGTGTCAGTTCAGATCCTCACAAAATGGGACTTGCTCCTATACCTGCAGGTTGTATCCTCTTCAGAAACAAAGGTCATCTAAAGGCGATTACACGTAAAGTCCCATATCTTCAGGGAGCAAGTTCAACACAATCCTCCATACTTGGAACTAGGCCGGCAGCTTCGATTCTAGCTACTTGGGCAATAATGAAACACCTGGGTAGAGAAGGGTACAGAATGATTGTTAAAGAATGCATGAGAAGAACATACATCGCAAAGGATCGTATAAATCATAATCCATTGTTGAAAAGTGCGATAGAACCAGTCATGAATATCATTGGAATAATGAGTAAAGAGGTACCCTTGGAAAGAGTTGTACTTAGGTTGGAAACCAAAGGGTGGAGAGTTGCGACATCTCCAGTACCTCCGACCTTGAGACTCGTTATTATGCCACATGTAACAGAAGGGTCTCTAAATGCCTTCTTGAATGATCTTGAGGAAGCAGCTACAACCATACCTGCGGAGTGAGATGATTATTTAGTAGACTTCAGGGAATGCACATCTTCTTCAAGGTCCAAGATGCGGTTATTCATCTCAAGCATTGTATTGAGCAAAAGAGAAACAAGATAGCCATAGTTAACAACATATTTGTTCTCCATTCGATCAATGATGCTTGCTTCCTCTAGTCTTCGTGCAGCGTTCGTTATTGATTGCTTCGAAACATTACGTTTCTTCAGTAACTGGTCGACAGTTTCACGCACTTCTCGAGGCTCAACAGGTTTACCTTTCAAATCATTGAGAAGACTATGAAGAATCATTAGACCAGCACTCATTCTTGGGTTTGCAAGTTTGGCAAAGGCTTCATCAAGATCAAGTACCATGAATTCTCTCCTACACGCAGGTTCGTGCAATTTAGTAAACGTTTCTTCTGTGAAAAAGATTATCCTTCGATATGCAAGCCTCTGAAGCCTTATCAGACAAGTGTCGAATTGTAAACGTTTACCTGTTTAGGTCCACTACAAAAAGAACATATCATAGTAAACCCGTCATTATTTGAGAGTGACAGCCTGTGAGTAACCTAATTGAACGAGTTATTTTCGTTGCAGTGATACACACAGACCTAGAGAGTGTTGAGAATGTACGAAAGGTTGTACATGAGATCAAACCAGAGGTAGTGGCTGTCGAGCTTGATCGCGAAAGATATCAGCAGCTCACAAATCCTGTTGAATCTGAGGAGCATCTTTCTCCACAAACAACAGGCGATAGTGCTCAAGACCTAATGCAGCAATTGGCAATTTTAGAAATGAGTCTAAGTAAAGTGACTGGCTCAAATGTCGGTGATGAAATGCTAGCAGCTATTCGGGAAGGACGGGCTGTTGGTGCTAAGATTGCATTAGTTGATCGTCCTATGCAGGCTACTATTCGAGCAATGATGCGTGTCCCTCTCAATGAACTCTATGCGCTAATCAACGTTTTACCAGACGCTGCAAAAGATATTGAGGGGGGTGGAGCCATAGACATTCTTGACATGTTAAAGAAGGAAGGAGCTGTTGAAGACATCATGAATCAATTTCAAACTGAATTTCCAGAGCTTGCTAAAGTATTGATTGCAGAAAGAGATGAATATGTAGCAAAAGCACTCCATTTCATTCTAAATGACGTCAAAGGAAAGATTGTTGCAGTACTTGGGGCAGGACATATACAAGGTGTGAAATCATCGCTTGAAAGAATTCTTGCTTAGAAGCCTAGAGCTGATGATAACTTATCAATGCCAAGACCTGTTTTTGAACTCACTTGGAAGATGGGTAAATCCGCGTCGACTTCACGAATATCTCGAACCAGAGCATCAATATTAAACTCCAAAACTTCAGCAAGATCGATTTTGTTTATGACAATAATATCAGCCATTTTGATTGTGAGTGGATGTTTTCTCACCATGTAGGGTCCTTCGGTTACACTCACAACGACGATTTTCTTATCAGCACCAAGAGGGTATCCTGCCGGGCAGATTAGATTTCCCACATTCTCTATGAATACTACATCATACTTGGAGAGATCTACATCAGTAAGAGCTACACGAATCATTCTTGCATCAAGATGGCATGCAGTGCCTGTGTTAATCTGGACGGTATCGATTTCATGTGATCCTACTCGATCTGCATCAATGGTCGTGGCAAGATCTCCAGCTACCATTAAGATACGATGCTTACCGCGAATTCTCTCACACAGAGCCTCTATCAGCTGAGTTTTCCCCGTTCCTACCGAACCCATGATGTCAATTACCGTTAGTCCAAACTCCTTGAACTTCTTCTTATTCAAGGCAGCAGCTTCTTCATTGGCACCAAAAAGATCCTTATGAATATCCAAATTAACTGTCCTGTGTTCTTTTTGTGAACCATTCATATCGAGCTATCCGTCCCTTTCACCTAGTTCCTCTATTCGTCCCTCAGAGTAGAGATAATGTCCCAGAATTGGCCGAATTATTTTACTCTCAACAATAAGCGCGGCGAAAGCCCAGAGGAAGGCTTGTGCCATGTCAATTGTAGCTGCTATAAGATTAACAATTAAAGGATCCACCAAAGACGAGAACACTGTCATAGTCGGGATAAATCCTCCAATAATGCCACCACCGAATAACACCATTGCGTAATATTTCAGAGTATCACGCTTAGCAAAGTAGACAGCATAGCCGGATCCAATTCCTAGACAAATATTTCCAAACATTGGAAGTAATGGTAGTTCTGTACCAGATAAAGCTCCTGAAGCACCAACTATTGCCCCGACTATGATTCCCCCCGGTAGTCCCCCAACAACTCCACCTAATAGTGAGAACATGAAACCTGGTGTTAGAACAACAGCATTTGGTATCACTGGTATCTGTAATGTAAATCGAGCAACAACACCAAGCGCAGCAATGAGTGCCAATGTAGTAAGCGCAACTGTATTTCTTTGAATTGGTAGGAACGCCATGAATATTTTCCTCAACTACTAGAGTTACTTAGGCATTTGCGTCCAGCTCTCCAACAAGAAGCTTCTGGTTGCATTGTACCATTCTTCTAGCTGGGCAAGTATCTGTTCTCTGACTACTTCAGTTGACACTGCACTATACCTGAAAAAGTATCCACCTCGGTCTATTCGATGAGATTCACGTTTTGCAAGTCCTTTGGAATGAAGTTTATTTAGGACTCTCTGGACAGTACTTCTGTCCTTTCCAATTCTTTCTGCAATTTGTTCAACAGTCTTGGGTCCAGATATGAGTGAAAAGTAGACATCAAGCTCACTAGTCCTAAGACCAAATGCACAGCAGAGAAGATCAGAAGGTTTCTTGAAACTCTTCTGGAATAGACCTACCAAAGGATTCAGGGCGTTCATCGGTGTGTTCACCTATAAATCGGGCAAGATAAGGGTTGTGCAAAGACGATGCACAGACGCGATATATAATACTTCGGTTAAAAAGGTCTTAATATATTCACTAGATGGTGCACCTGAGTTGGAATTCAGTTCATATCGAGATGACCACGAAGAAGACCCTTGGTCAAGAAGAGATATCCAAGAAAGGCGAGTCCAGCCTGTTAATCTTGCGCCTTTGAAAGGAGCAATAGAGGCAGATCCTGTTAGGTCAAGAGTTCTCAAAGTGCTGGTCGAAGATGGCTCATGGGTCACAACTGCAGATCTTCTGAGGGCAGCTCGTCATGAGAGAGCCATTGTAGGGGCCGTAACTATTGGGACTATACTGAGTGGACTGAACGAACTTGTATCATCTAGACTCATCATAAGTAGAACATCACTGACCTCTGGTATTGATTGGGCTGAATGGCGAATAAATCCAGACTGGCTTGAGCCTACTAGGAAACTACTGCAGATGCTAAAGCGTCCAAAGTTTCAACCAGCGAATTCTGATGACTTTGCTGGCAAAGCAGAAAGACTTCTTGGTGACACAACATAGAAAATACTCAAATATGAGTAACTAACAAACGATGGGTAGATTAATAAAGCACCTTTGCCGCAAAAAACTCATGGTCGATGTTGCTGCGCAGGACGATCCGTTAATGGCGAATCATTCATTCACAGATGATGATGTTGAACTCAATCTCATTCCTTCATCCGATAGTAGTGAGAGAGTGAAACAGATTGTGATAGCTAGTGTTCTAGCATCCCTTTCTATTGCAATAGCTCCTACGGCAAGTATGATCGCACGAGTTGCTGGTTGGGGTATTGCACTCTTCGATCCGGTCTCATTGTTTTGGATTGCAGCCTTTTTGGTTGGCGGTCGTCGCGTAGGAGTAATTAGTATGTGTGCTGGCACTCTTGGCCTGTTTCTATACGATCCAACTGCCATTGGTCCAATTTTCAAATTTCTCGCTACAGCACCTATGATTTTGATACCCTGGATAGGTGTACAAAAACTGAAAGTAAAGGCAGGAGGGAAAGCCCTCTCATCACCAAAGTTTTATTTTTCACTAATGCTGCTAGCGTTCGTAGTTCGTTTAGCGATCATGATACCCATGAATTTTCTATATTGGGGATTAATCCTACCTGTGTTAGATACGGAAACAATTTTGTATATACTAACTGTAGTTCTAAGTATAAACTCCGTGCAAAGTATTGGTGATGCATTAGTTCCCTTTCTGGTAGTTCATCCTACAGGTATTTACAAGTACTTCGGGATATGGTGAACTAACCAGCAATAACAGCCGGAAATCGCTTATATAGACAGATACAGCATGAGAGTTGGAGAAAGCCTCACTCCAAGATGGTGAATTAAACCATGGTTCGACGCTGCGAGTTCTGTGATAGCCCAGTTCCAGCAGATGCAACGATTTGCCCAGTATGCAGGGAAACCATTGCGGAAGAAGCAGTAGAGAGAATTCTTCCCCTGTTAAAACGTCCTGAATCAAAAGAAATCCGTTTTATGAGTATTCGAGAACGTTTATGGGGTGTTCTACGAAGACCATCAGCCACATACCGAGATGTTGGTCAGCGACCTGATGCAGCAGGGCCTTTCATCATTATAGTTATGAACGCAGTTGTAATGATGGGTATGTTCTTGGGCTTATCCTCTAAAATCAATACACAGGTTGTAGTAAACGCAACAGCAGGAACAACTGCAGAAGTCAATGTTCTATTCAGTCAGAGCGGCGTATCGTTCTTGACCGTTGCCATTGTTGGAATCATGCCTGGCTTAATGCTTGGAATTGTATACCTCCTTATTGGAACAGCCTTTGCACATTTCGCGTTCAAATTGACAGGAGGATCCGGCGGAAAGATGAAGACACTTTCAATTGTTGGGTACAGCATGTTTCCTGTTGTCCTCGTTAGACTTGTTTCAATTCTCGTTGTGCTAGTGATTGTACCATCATATCCCATTTTAATTGATATGAGTGACCCTTTAGCTATTCAGGCAGCTGCAGCAAATCTTGTTAATTGGGCGTATACCCTGAATGTATGGTATATCATTGATGTGATGACAACAGGTGCCTTTGTATGGACCGGCTTTCTGTTGATTTTTGGTATAAGAGAGGCTCATGACACCTCGACTATCTGGGCAATAGTTGTTTCCATACTTTGTACAATTGTTTTGGGATTGACATTTTGGCAGGTACATTAGATATCAGAGGTATATCACAAACAGGGGAATAATTACAAAAGCAATCAACCCAATTAGTGCTCCAATCTTGTCAAGGGTGCTTGCTATCATCAACTTCTTCCTATTCTCAGGGCTGGTCAGAGGTAGAATCCCAGCAAACAAAACAACACCATCGCCCAAAAGCAATAATGGCCAGAGAAGCATATCTGCGTAACCCCATATCCAAATGAGCGTATAGCTAAGAACACCAAGAAAATTGAGTGCACCAGCAACAACTGCTGCAGGCCAATAACCATAGATTCGAGCTATTGTGCGTACCTCACGCAACTT
>JAOUFI010000029.1 GCA_029858305.1 Candidatus Thorarchaeota archaeon | reverse complement strand
CACCCGCCCCCCCAGCCGAATGTTCCAAAGAGACCAATAGGTCTTGGCGTAAAGCGTTTGCCCTGCAACTCATTAACATAGGCCCAAATTTTTGGGAAGGGAAAGGCATCATATGTTGGTGATCCAAGAACAATGACTCCTGCCCGAACTGTATCAGTTATTATCTTGCTCATTTCACTGTAAGAAACGTTGTGAACTTTGACATCAACTCCTAACTCGAGCAACTCTTTCTTGAGCTTCATCGCCAGACGATGAGTGTACCCGTACATCGTTCCATACACAATAGTGCAGTTCTTCTCAAGTTCAGGGCTACTCCACTCATCGAATTTGTCAACGACCCACATTGGGTCCTTCCGATAGATAACACCATGACTTGGCGCAATAATCCTGATTTTGATTCCAAGATCCTTTACTTTCTTGATGGCACTCTGTACGAACTTGAAGTAGGATGTAATAATTGCAGAAACATACCTCTTGCTCTCCTTCTCGACTAGCTCCATATTAGCTTCATCATCAAAGTGTTTTCCATTTAAAGCTCCAAAAGCTCCAAAGGCATCACAACTGAACAAGACTCCATCCTCAGCCAGCCATGTCGCCATGGTTTCAGGCCAATGGACAAAGGGGACATGAACAAACTTCAGTGTCTTCTTGCCGAGTGAGAGTTCCTCTAAGTCTTCGACGATACGTTCCTTGAGGTCAACATCGTAGAAGGACTTGCGCATATCCGAAGCTCGAGGTGTGTAGACCAGTGTAGCATTGGGAGCGATTTTAGCAATATCAGGCAATGCACTCGTATGATCTGGTTCCATATGATTTAGGATGATGTAGTCAATCTTTGCAGGGTCCACTATCTCGCGAATATTATCTAACCATTCCTCAGCCCATGGGCCCTTTACAGTTTCAACGATAGCAATCTTCTCATCCACAATTAGATAGCTATTATATGAAACGCCAAAAGGCAGTTTCCAAAGATTCTCAAATAATTCAGTGTGGTGGTCATCTACACCAACGTAATATACACCCTTAGTGAGCTCTCTATGCAATATATCCACCTGTGCTCTAATCTCAGAAAGTAGAAGGTAAAAGACCTTCCCCTTCATAATTATTAACTGCCATGTTAACCATGGTTAATATTCTTTCGCTGTTACACACTTTCGTACCGAGCATTGACTCAAAGGATAGATATTCAAAACATCAATCATTGTCTTTTTTCATCCGAAATAGAAACTGAGAGAAGAAATGAAAGCTGTTTCTATAGACCGTATTTCTGAACATTTCCTACTGCGACTAGAGGATGAGTCCCATCAAAATACCTACAACCAAGAGGAAAGCTGTGAGAATCAAGAGGGGAAGGAATATGGTCTGGAGAGATGCTATACAAATCGCCAGTATATCTTGACCTTCTAGATCGACTTGACCTTGACGCTCGAAATCGCCATAATTAGACCAGTCGAATTCTTCATCCTTATCCTCATCTTCCATTTTTCTCTTCTCCACTGAGAATAGAACACATTAACGTGTTGCCTACTTGAATGCTTGAAAACTTAACTATGCTTCGACGGCTAATGTTGAGGAAGCATCCAACTCCTCCTTATAGCCCAAATCCAGCTCACCTGCAAAGTGACAAGCCACAAGTTGCCCTCCACCCATGTCCCGCAGCTCGGGTATTTCTTCCATACATCGTTCTTTTGCAAAGCGACAACGCGGATGAAATCTGCAGCCAGACGGCGGATTGATAGGACTAGGCACCTCACCAGCAAGTATGTGAGCACGCCCTCGAAGACTCGGATCAGGCACAGGAACGGCGGACACTAGCGCTGCCGAATATGGATGCATAGCATCCTCGAATATATCTCCGGGCGTCATTTCAACAATTTTTCCAAGGTACATTACAGCGACTCGATCACTCATATGTTTGACAACACTAAGATTATGAGAGATGAATAGATATGTGAGGTTGAATTCCTTCTGAAGATCTTTCATAAGATTGAGTGTCTGAGCTTGAACAGAAACATCGGTACTACTGGTTGGTTCATCCATAACGATGAACTTCGGGTTAAGTGCTAAGGCACGTGCAATGCAAATCCTTTGTCTTTGTCCACCTGAGAACTCATGTGGGAAACGATTCAAGTGATCCTCACTCAGTCCTACCTTCTGAAGCAGCTCAAGAACCATATTACGTAAACGGAATCCTTTCGCAATACCGTTGACAAGAAGGGGTTCCCCAACAGCGTTCTTGATAGTGATTCGAGGATCAAGGGAAGCCATTGGATCTTGAAATACAATACCCATATTCTTTCGAAACTCACGAAGATCTCCGCCTTTAATTTCAGAAACATCTTTCCCCTCGAAGATTATCTCTCCTGCGGTTTTTGGAATGAGATGCATAATAGTTCTGCCACAGGTGGTTTTTCCGCAACCGGATTCGCCTACCAAGCCAAGGGTTTCACCTCTATAGATATCGAAGGTAACATCGTCTACAGCTCTTACATAGCCCATGACTTTTCTAAAGACACCACCGGTGAGTTGGAAATACTTCTTCAGATTACGAACTTGGATTAATTCTTCACTCGAAGTCATCTTCTATCTTTTCCTCCCCTTCATTGATCCTTGCGGATGATGGCACTCGATCCAGTGTGCTGGTTTAATCTCTTCTCTAGGAGGTCTTTGCTGAGCACAGATCTCAGTCGCAAACTCGCATCTCGGATGGAATCGGCAACCACTTGGGGGATGGATGAGGTTTGGTACAGTTCCTGTGATCTGGAGCAGGTGTTCCACTTTCTCAGTGATTTTTGGAATTGCCCTAAGGAGACCGCTTGTGTATGGGTGTATTGGGTCTGAGAAGAGCTCGTCTGTATTTGTGTATTCAACAACTACGCCAGCGTACATTACAGCGACCCTTGTGCATGTTTCTGCAACCACACCAAGATCGTGTGTGATAATGATAATCGATGCATCAAGTTCAGTTTTGAGAACGTTTAACAACTTTAGAACCTGAGCTTGGACTGTCACATCAAGTGCTGTTGTCGCCTCATCAGCAATTAGTATTCTTGGATTGCATGAGAGAGCCATAGCTATCAATGCTCTCTGTCTCATCCCACCAGACAGCTCATGTGGGTATTGATTAATTGTCTGTTCCGCAGAGGGCATTCGCACAAGTTTGAGTGTTTCAACTGTCCTTTTCTTTGCGGCCTCCTTCTTTTCCTTGTCAGTTGGAGGCGGCGGTGAGTCTAGTTGTGACTTGTATTCCTCAATTCTTGTGGTTATCTCTTCAACATTCTCAGCGTCCGGGTTGGTTCTCAGTGCATCTTCCAACCGTGCAATCTTCATTTCGAGAACATCTCGAGATAGATCTTGGTGAAGTGCAATTACTTCTGCTATCTGGTCTCCAATTCTGAAGACCGGGTTTGGATATGTCGCAGGATCTTGAAAGACAATAGCGATTTTATTGCCGCGTATCTTGCGCATCTCATCCTCAGTGGACTGAAGAAGATCTATGATGACATTCTCACCCTCCTCATTGACATCTTGAAAGAGGATTTGTCCCTCCTCAATCCTACCTGGAGAGTCGACCAAGCGAAGAATCGATTTCGCTGTAACACTCTTGCCGCATCCAGTTTCTCCAACGATGGCTAACGTGTCACCACGTTTCAGTTCGAACTGCACATTGTCCAATGCCTTAACTACGCCTTCGTATGTATAGAAATTCGTTTTGAGCCCCCTTACCAGTAATAAGGTATCTGAGTCTAACCGAATGTCGTTCGTTGTTTCTATGGATGTATCATCTTGAGAAGCTACCATATCATTCATCTCCTGTTCTATCTTCTCCTGAGCTTTGGATCTAGTATATCACGCACCCCATCACCAACCAGATTAAATGACAGAGCACAGAATAGTATAGCTAGTCCGGGAAAGAGTGTTACCCAGTATTGTGCAAAATGATTCTGACCTTGTGCGATCATTAGTCCCCACTCAGCACTCCCAGCCTCTGCTCCGAAACCGATGAAGCTCAAGCCAGCTGCAGTGAGTAGTACTCCACCCATATCGAGAGTCGCTTGAACTATTACAGGTTGAATAGTATTAGGGAGGATGTGAAAAGCTAGAATCCTCATATCCGAGGCACCTACTGACCGTGCGGCCTCGACGTATAGCTTCTCTCGTTCAATCAATACCTGCCCACGCACAAGACGTGCGTAGGTGGGCCACCAGACCAGCATCAGTGCGATACTAATATTATCGAGGTTTCTTGCGCCAAGTGCAGATACTATCGCCATTGCAAGAATGAGTCCAGGGAATGCAAAGAAGACATCGGTTATTCTCATAACGATTTCATCAACTGCACCTCCGAAGTAGCCTGCTGCTGCTCCAATGAATGCCCCGACTACCAATGCAACCGCTACTACTGATATCGCAATCTTGAGGTCAACTTGTGTAGCCCAGATAACCATGCTAAACACATCGCCGCCATTCTGGTCAGTTCCCCATATGTGTTGGGGACTCGGAGCTTGAAGAAAATTGTACCACTCCCTCTCAGTGGGACCATAGGGAGTAATGTATGGAGCGAAAATGGCTAAACAAATGTAGACCGCAATAATAATGATTCCAGCAACAACCAGCGGGCTCTTCCTTATGAGGTAAAGGGTGTAGCGCGTCTCCTTTGCTCGTGGACCCATGTCCTCCATATAAAGTTTCCACCAAAACGCGCGTATTTGAGGGGTCATGAGCAAGATAATTGCGAATAGATTGAATAATCCAATATAAACAATGAAGCCCCCATTCACCAAAAACAATAGAATCGCCAGCAGGTTGGCATAGAGCACCCATGGGAAAGCCCAATTCTCAAGATCTCGTACGCCAAGCCCAATAGGAAGCAGCAGTATTCCAATCACAATTGCTGCAATTGAGCCAGTGGCAATATTACCCATTAGGCCTATTTCGTTGATGGTTCCAATATCATAGAGAAGGAGGGCATCTATTATGTTTACAAATCCAGCTATTACATTAATGAATCCCAAGACCAAGATGAAATAAACGAAGTACTTTATCGAAGAGCTAGTCTCTTCTATCTCCTCGGAATATTGCTTTGTATCCATTTTTGTCAATCTATACAACCTCCTATCCATATCTTATTCTGGGATCCAATGCACCATAGACAAGATCAACGACTAAATTAGCTCCCACGAATATGAAAGCCACGAGCAATGTGAAAGCATTGATACTTGGGATGTCGGAATTCAGAATCGCACGAGTTGACCAACGACCTAGCCCTGGCCAACTGAATATCGTTTCTGTGAGCACAGCACCAGACATGAGACCTCCAAAGGCAAGGCCTATCACCGTGACCGTGGGTATCATGGCGTTTCGCAAGGCATGTCTGTAAATCACAACTCTCTCCCGTAAGCCCTTCGATCTTGCTAGTGTGATGTAATCCTCCTTTAGCACCTCCAACATACTAGAACGCATCATACGTGTGATAATTGCTAATGTCAAGTAGCCAAGGGCAAATCCTGGAAGTATGAGGTGAACCAGACCATCCATAAAGAGAACTGGATTTAATGTTATTATGGAGTCAATTAAGAGGAAACCAGTTATCGGGGTGTATGGGAGTACAGTAAATGTGTATCTACCTCCCTCGGGTAGAGCAGGTAGACCTGCCATATAGAACTGGAAGAAGAACACGTATTTTAGCATAAGTGCAAACCAGAAAATCGGCATTGATACCCCTGCCAGTGCAACAACACGAGTAACATGGTCAGGCCATCGATCCTTCTTCGTCGCAGAGAGTATGCCAAGTGGAATACCAAGAGCGATAGCAAATACTATGGCAAAGAGGGAGAGCTCGATTGTTGCGGGAAGTCGAGTAGCAATGACTTGAGTGACAGGCAGGCGAGCACTTACTGAGTAACCCCAGTCACCTGAAGCTAGATCCCTCAAGTAAAAGAAGAACTGCTCATATAGTGGTCGGTCCAGACCGTGAGCACGCCTGATAGCTTCAACTGCTTCTGGACTTGTTCTCTCCTGTGTGTAAATACCTACTGGGTCTCCCATCACATATGCAAGAACAAATGTGATGGCAAGAACACCAATGACTACAGGAATCGCAAGTAGAAGTCGTCTTATCACATAGTCTCTTAGTCTCATGTGCCAAATCACTCTCCGGATTGCTCTAGCGCATCCAGCTATGTGCTTCTGGAGCGCAAGTTGAGCGTGGCCAGTTTTTAAGTCTATGGTTCTCGGTGAAATTAGAGCCATCTAGGGCTTAAGAAATGGGTGTCTGGTTCGAATTGCGGGAATCTCGGATAATGCTGTTTTGAGCCTACAGTGGTAATCTCAAAACCAGACATACGAATAACGATATCCTCACAAACCGTCTCTGAAAACCGTAGCTTTATAACGTTCTGCTTCACAAGTCGTTGATACCATGGGTTGATATTCTAACACATCGCGGTGGATGATTCAACCCTATGTGATCACAATCCAATCTATAACTTAGCAAACCAACTTCAGTTTTAATGAAGGAGGAACAAAAAACTTTGGAAAGAAATCAGTTAATAGCCATCGTCGTCATTATAGTCGTCGTGGCGGGCGCTGGTGTTGCTTTTCTCCTCATGACCGGACCATCACGTCCACTTGAGGACACTTTCGTATTTGAAACAATAGGCAACCCCCAGTTTATGGACCCACACGCAGATTATGAGAACTATGGTGGTTTTGTATTCTATAACGTCTATGAGACGTTGTATTCACCCCCATTTGGGAGTGAAAGTACCCAAACAGCGGATTTGCGGCCAAACTTGGCAGCATCTGCTCCGGTAATAGCAGACAGTGGGAAGAACTACACCATTGCGCTTAGGCAAAATGTTGTATTCCACGATGGAACACCATTTAACGCCAGTGTTGTGCAGTGGAACATCTACAGAGCAGCAAAAATGTTCTACCTTGATGGTCCATTCTGGATGATCGCTGAGTGCGTCGTTGGTGGTCAAGCAGTAGAAGATGCAGCCTTCAGTGGCAACGCAACTCTGTTCCAAGAGACCTTTGATGCCTGGGTCGAAAGTGGCGAAGGAATTGAAGTAATTGACGAGTTCACAGTGAGGTTTGTTTTGACGGATTCATTCGGCTACTTCATGCCAATCCTGACCTACACTGCTAGCGCCATGATGAGCCCAACATTTGTGTTGGCTCACGCAGACGAGGGATTCACAACTTGGGACACCTTCGGCGTAGACTACTTGCAAGATCCAATATCAGATCCAAACTACATGGTCACTCATACATGTGGAACAGGTCCTTACATGCTCACAGAGTGGATTCCTGACTCATACATTCATCTGGAATTGAATACAGACTACTGGAGAACCTTTAGTGCTCCAACATATGCTGGCTCAATCAAGCATATTTACCTCAGAACTAACGAGGATGTAACCGGTAGGATCCTAAATCTCAGAGCAGGCACATCAGATGCAGTTTTGGTTCCAAGAACCAATGCACAGGATGTCTATAACAACGTCACTGCCGCATCATTGTATCCTGAGACTATCTACCTCTCAAAGGCAGGATATGGCTATGGTTTGACCTTCATGGGATTCAACCTAGCTCAGGTCAACACAACTGCTGGTACATTCTACAACAGCCCATTCCAGAATCTAGCAATAAGGAAATGTGTATCATACGCTTTCGACTACAATGCGTTCTTGGCTGCAGCAGTCCAAGGCTTTGGTTTCAGAGCTGACTCTGGTCCAATTCCGCTCGGACTACTAGGATACAACACTACAGCCTTTACAGATATCCAATACAACATTACAAGGGCTGTAGAGATGTGGAACGAAGCAGTACTAGATCCCACCTTCCTAGCTAATATGGCTGGTACTCTTACTAGCACAGGCACAGCAGCACCTAACACCATTCAATTGTTCTACAACAGCGGAAACACCGAGCGTGAGCAAGGTTGTCTGCTGATTAAGGATGGTCTAGAGGATGTCCTTGCTCATGATGACGCGAACATGACCGCCTTCCCAGATGGTGTCACTGTTACCGTTCAGGCTCTAGAGTGGTCAAACTACTTGGCCTACACTCGTTACAGACAGGTCATGCTCTTCTTCGTTGGTTGGGGACCAGACTACCCTGATCCTGATAACTTCATCTTCCCATTCGGCTACAGCCGTGGGACAAACGGATACAGAATCCGTTACAACAACACCAACGTTGATGCCTGGTACATGCAAGCTAAGACCGCTAATGTCACAGAACGTACAAAGCTCTATAGTTGGATTCTACAGGCTATGGCCGATGACTACCCATACCTCTGGACATATCAGCAAGGTGAGTTGAGAGTCTGGAGAACTTGGGTGCATGGTGACGGTCTGAAGTGGAACCCATTGTCAGGAGTGTATTCCTTCTACTTCTATCACATGTACAAGGACTATGCTGGCTACGATGCGGGAGAAGCTTACAGCCCCTACGTATAATCCACACTCATGAATAGTGAATTGTAGGAAAAGCAGAGGGTTCGTCCCTCTGCAATCCTTTTCTTTTTTTTACTCTTCTTTTGTGAACTCTGACTTCATTTCATTTTGAGGAAAAGAATTCAAGAGAATCTAAATCGAGCGCTACTTGCACTCTAAGATGAATCCCCATATGTCGATATTCAAAGATAGAAACTGAATATTGACCTTCCCACAATTACACGATAACTAATGTCCCATAAAAAAAGGCATCTCCTTCTCTATTCTCATTTACAAGTGCCTTTGTCATCACAATTATTTACTTAGATACACAGCATTATATTGAGAACCAATTGAAACCTGTCAAAATGTGGTTATCAATATGAGAGAAATAAACACCATCTCGCCCGGAAAAATGGCATCACTTTGGTGGGAAGTACGCTGGGTAAGAGGTCTTGTCCTCATGTTGATACCAGTAGGGATAGTAGATACAGTCTACACCGTGGCAATGACTAGTCAGTTTGGTCCCGATGTTGAATTCAATCCCGTAACAAGATGGTTTATAGCAAGTGGCTTGTGGCCTCTTTGGGCTATTATCAATATAATGGGATTTACTTTCTTCTGCATGCTTGCAGGCTCCTATTACCTTCACACACGGAATCATCCAAGTGGACCTGATACATTTTGGTTGACCTTGATAATCTCTCTTCGAATAGCAATGGTTGCGTACAATGTCACCTTCTACTACATCCCAGTAGTTCTAACTGTCCAGCCACCCCTTTGGGTGGGACTCTTCGCATTCTGTGGCAGTCTATATCTCATAAATAATCTCTTTAGGCGTCAACAGGATTTGACTTGGCGTAGCGCAACGGGATTTGTAAGCAGTAGACTTGATGATCGATATGATGCACGACTAATAAGGAGTGCAACAGCTGGAGTAGCTCAGAACAATGGTATCGAAGAGCAAACTCAAAAACAAGGAGCAAGACTGGAGGTTTTGTCCTTACAGGAGAAAAAAACAATGAAAAGACGCATCTGGCTCATTAGAGGTGCATATTTCGCTGGATTTCTTCTTTCATATGTAGGAATGGCAATTACTCTGAACATCATAGCAGTGTTGTCAGATTTTACTCGCTGGCAATACGACATTCCTACTTTTAATCCATTTACAGGAACAATCTTCATGGGATCATTTGTCGCGATTCTCTTCTTCATCGGGCTGTCGATGTTATTTTTGTTTAGAGCATTCACAACCATGGATGAAGGGGAACTACCTGTCTAATGAGTTTTAAAAATCCTAACTAGGGAACGTAAACACAAATACACCATTTCATTGTTTATTTAGAGAATAATATCGAAACTTGCATTCCAGATGGTTGGGAAGCTTCCTGAGATTTTTATGATAAAGGGGATAATAGCTGATAGGTGGGTAAGTATAAAGAGTCAATAAGGACTCAATACAACAACAGCTAGAGGTCTGATGTTTTGATTCGGAAAACATACCTGTTCTTGCTCTTTATGATTGTTTTCGCTTCAGGTATCAGTCTTTGGTATTCAGGGATGTTTTTACCCTCTGGCTCAAATAATAAGTATAATTTCATTCTAGATGCAATGTCATGGAATGCAATTCCAATCGATTGTGAAAAAGAGGACACAATCTCGGGAAGCTTCAAGTCTAGTAGTGATGGAAGTCTATACTTTGGAGATGAGCAAAAGTATGATAATTGGATCTTTGAGGGAATTGAGTTCCATATATTGAATTACTCCAACTTTGTTTTGTTCTCTGAAAGCAACACCTTCAATTCAGACTATTCAAAGACTAATGTAATGGAACTATCATGGAGTTTCATAGTCCCGAGTAATGGCACCTGGTTCTTAGTTCATTACAATAATTCAATCTATATGAAGACAATTGATGGAACAGTCAATCATCCAAATGATAGCCAGCCGCTTTTCCTATTAATCACCTTAGGTCTACTCGGACTTGCATGCTTGCTGAGTATGCCAGTCTTCAGAAAAACAAAATAGGAGAGCTATGGTTCTCCTCCCATAGCTCTTATCGATTATTGTCTTTCGTTTCCTTTCCAGCTTCATTGGGAAGTAGCTCATCGACCAGGTCCACTATCGAACGACCCAGAAGGCCTCCAAAACCCCCGAGAAGTCCGCCTATAATGGAGCTGATTGCAATGACAAGCCAGCCTAATCCTCCAAGTCCCAGCAAACCAATAAAGAAGTCTGCAATAGGAAGTGCTTGTGCTGTGAGGATAAGATATACGAATATAAACAACCACCCTATGAATACACCAAAGAAACCTACTCCAAAAGCAGTCCTATGTCGTCTAACAAACATAGAACTTAGTACTCCAACAAGAAACATAGTAATCCATGCACCGCTCAGCTGAAGCACAATGGAAAGAACTAGAGTAATCACAAAGGCCGGGAAGAGTCCTAGGTCGGGAAATATTACATTCAATTTTCTCATGCTTCTACCCCCTTGGTATGAATAAGATGATGTATTCGATCATTGTTCCATCGTTGGCATTGGTGAACGCAATCGCTGTTGCATAGTTATATTCCAGTGTATAGCCATAGTGACCTAGAATGGGATCATAGGCATACCAGAGCTCAAACAAATCATCCCAGTGTTGACTGAACATTACCTGACTCTGACCACCAGGATACACCGTGTAATATTCTGGAGTTTCTGTATAACTGACAACCATTCTCCGTGACGGACCATGTTGTACAGTCCATCCTCCACCAACATTGACTGTATAGCCGCTTCCTCGATGTGCTCCACCACCAATATAGGTCATTCCTGCTAGGTGATCTATGAAAATAGTATGATAGTGACCATATAGCCACTCTGACGGATCATCACCAAGTGCATAAAGATTATTTGCAGTGCGATGCATAGCTTGCACAAGGATTTCATCCATAGACTCAATTGCGACCGTAGAGTGGTCATCAATGTAGTAATCTATTGGTGCACTGAGTACCCATTCTACGATAGGAATTTGCGCGAGGGTTGCAGGAAGATCCGCATCACGTATTTCATCAAATAGAACATATCGAATCTCTTCGAGGAGATAGGTCCAAATAGTTGGAGCTGCAATATCAATCTCCATCTCATAATTCCAACCGGTCAATTCATCGACAAGGGTTTGAATTGTAGTATTCACTTCACCTGATGATGTCCAAGCAGCAAGAACATAGGGAAGCATTTTCTCTGCAGTTAAGTCAAGGACATCAGCCTGAAGCTGCATCATGTCATTCACAGTGATGCCAGTCTTTCCATCTAAGTAAGTATGAATTCGTTCACCACGGTAGTCTGGGCTTTGAGCACCTAGGATAGTAAAACCATAGGTTGATGGATCAATCGACTTTTGGTTTGCAGACTGCAAGAAACACTGCGATGGATTTACAGAGCGCGGATTGAAAGCATATGGGATATTGCTAATCATTCCGACTGAGTCATTTGTTGCTGTCACAGGGAAGTTACCGGAATACCCCTGGCGTATAGGGAATCGACCAGCAACAGTGAGAGCAATATTTCCCGCATCATCAGCATATATGAAGTTGTGAGGCGGCGAGTCCCACCAATACATTGCATCATAGTAGTCTTGGATATCTTGTGCACGATTAAGGATTCCAAGCGTCAAAACCTCATGAGTTATGCTAAGGCCAGTCCAGTTCATGGCTATGTTGGGATAAGATGTTTCAGTGTCTGAGGTATATGTACTCATTACGGAGTCTATACATGGACCATGCAATGACCAACTGACATTGAAGTGAATATCAGCTCTTCCCTTGACATGAATCACCTCTTCTCGAACTTCAAAGTCGACCCAATCGCCGTTATACCGATATTGTGTTGGATCAGTTGGATTTAGCTCTTCAACAAAGATATCGAGAACATCAGCTCCTACATTCGTCATACCCCATGAAATATGCTCCGTATGTCCAATCAGGATACCAGGAGTTCCTGGTAGACTGCCTCCTTGAACATTTAGTGCTTCATCATCATCCAACACTACAAGGTGCACTTCATACCAAAGAGATGGGGCTTGGAGACTTAAGTGTGGATCATTGGCTAACATAGCTTGACCTGTTGCGGTCTTACTTCCGTTAACAGCCCAGCTATTACTACCCACAAATACACTATCACCGAGAAGATTGATGTTGCTGGATACGATATTGAGAAGTTCGTTTAATTTTGATTCTGATATCTGTGCGATAGGTTCATTTTCAGATAGAATACTTGGAGGGGGAACTAGCATAGCAGGATACCCTCCAGGCGCATCAGCATAATCAATTAGACTGAGATTGTATTGTTCAGGAATGATAGGAATCGTGTTTGGGTAGAATTCAGGAAAGATATCAGCATATAATGAATCGTTTCCGAGTTGATTTCTAACGAATTCTCTTCTTAGGTCATACACACCTCCTGATAATGACCATGTCATATACTTTGCCCACGTAAATGAGTCAATAGGAGTCCAATGACTTGGAGTGAATCCTAGAATTTTGAATTCAATAGGTGTGTTGTCACTAGTCATTGTGTCGATGAAGGCATTAATCCCAGCGACATGAGCAAGAGTCGCTCGCAAGGAGTAGTCTACATCTTCATTTGTATCTGCATTATCAACATACCATTGATAGGTTTCCTCTGCAGCCTTTACTAGACCTATCGCACGCTGATATTTATCAGAGTTAATGGCATAGTCAGCTCCTCCAATCACTTCACATATCCGTCCCGATGCAAGGTATGTCTGCATCACCATCTGAAACAATCGGTCACGAGCGTGCATGTATCCTAGGGCCATGAATGTATCCTCGAGAGTATCGCCATAGATATGAGGAATACCCCACTCATCGACGATTACTTCAGCACCTGATAGCATGTCAGGAAGGGCAATAGTTTCGTTACCCCCATGCTGGATTCCTTTTCCAACATCGAAAATACCACCCCATGGCTGAAGTATTTGTAATCCTCCAGCAAGTGGGCCGATTGGCATAGTCAGTATCACTATCAAAGCAATTGGCCCTATGAAGGATAGACCCAAGTTCAAGACTTTTCTCTTCATCAACATTAACGTCTCCTCTTATCTAGATTCCAATCTAATATGCATGGCTTCTCTTAAACATTGGGAGAAAAGCTGGGATTGCAGTTGTCCTTTATAGAAAACCTCGAAAACAGCGAAGAAGTGTGTAGAGCCGATTTAGAGAGAGTGTAATAGATAAGAATTTCACACTGTGGTTGATTTGGGTGTTTTTATTATTTGGTCCAGTAGGCAATCTTTTTCTACAACTAACGTTGTGGTTAGTGCGGTTGTGACCTACTATGGTTAAAACAGAAAGTTTTCGAGGCAGGGACTTCATCACCCTGCTGGACTATTCAAAGGAGGAGATAGAAACCCTCCTAGAGGTTGCCCTCGACCTCAAACGAAAGTTTGCGGTAGGTGAACCTCACAAGCTTCTCGATGCAAAGACATTGTTCATGATTTTCTATAACCAGAGTCTACGCACTCGCAACTCTTTCGAGGCTGGAATGACACAATTGGGCGGCCACGCTCATTTCTTGGATCCCGGTAAGATATATGCTCCAGCACTTGAAGGCGACGAGAAAGCCTATTCCACAGAACGTGTATCAGATGTGGCACGCGTTCTCGCACGAATGGGTCATGGCATTGCGATTCGTTGTTATGGAGACCCTGTTGGCTGGATTTACGGTCGTGCAAATGAGGTCATCCGGAATTTTGCGCATTGGAGTCATATTCCAGTGATAAACATGGAAGACGATATCTACCATCCATGCCAGGGTCTCGCAGACATAATGACAATCAAAGAGAAATTTGGAACCTTTAAGGGAGTCAAATTCGTCATGTCATGGGCCTACTCTCCATCTGTTCACAAGCCCTTAGCAGTACCACAGAGTGCTATCATTGCCGCTACCAAGATGGGATGTGATACAGTTCTAGCTCATCCAAAAGGCATGGAACTCGACGATAAAATCATTGATCATTGTAAGGTCTTCTCAGAGGAGAATGAATCAAGCTTCGAGATTGTAAATGACATGGAAGAAGCTTTTGAAGGTGCGCATGTTGTATATCCGAAAGCATGGACATGTAAACAGTACATTCCACCGTTCAACAGCAAACCAGAGTTAGAGAAGTCACAGGTGGTGTTCGATAAGAACAAACATTGGATTTGTGATGATGATATGATGAAGATCGCAGGACCAAAAGCAGCCTATATGCACTGTCTTCCGTGCGATCGTGGCTTTGAGGTTTCCAACTCTGTAATTGACGGACCACAGTCTATTGCTTTCGATCAAGCGGAGAATAGACTCCACGCACAGAAAGCTGTAATGGCATTGACAATGCGATAATCTGGAATTGGGCGGGGGAATCCCCCACCCATCTCTCTTTCTTTTCTCTTGAAACCTTCAAATGGGAATACGGTTGAACTGCTGAGAGTAAATTGAAAGTTGAAAAACGGCTGATCAATTTGAACTCGTTACGAAATGTGCAGTCCGCCTACAGTGCTACTCTGAGGAGGAAGCCTAAACAAAAAAGATGGCTTTTTTGACCTACAGGTCATACCTCCGGTAGGAAGCGCATAAAGCAGAGGTTGCATTGTGCACTACATCCGATTAATAGGAACGCTCCAAATGAAATAACGAAGTAAAGAGCAGAAGATGGCAGCAGGATCGTGGGGTTAGGAAATTAAAATTTCAAGTGTCATGAAATCGCCAGGAAAATTCATCATGCTGGTTTTCCTCTGCTCTGATTTTTTCAATACATCTGCACAATATGGAATCGAGTAACACTGGGTTAGATATTAAGTTCATCAAGACTCTTGAAAAACTCGCGAGTCAGAAAAGCCCTGTAAGCAAAACCACCCCAGCCAGACTCAACCATCAATCTGTCTACCTCGCCGAGGAGCTGCTCTCGGCTCATCACGCCAACATTAAATATTTCATGGGTATCGATAGGTTTCATCTCGCCTGCGACTGGTTCGGCTAAGAAAACAAGAGATCTCCACAAAATCGTTTCCTCTTCACATTCAATGTCAAGAGTGAGATCGAGAACAAATCTGACAAGGCGAATCTGAAGACCGGTTTCTTCTTTCATCTCGCGATGTATGGCTTCCTCAATTGGCTCGCCAAACGATGCACCGCCTGAAGGTGCGCGATATATTCCAGAATTGGCATACTGGTGTTTTTGAATCACCACATAATCTCCTGTAGGTTCTCTAATAAAACAAGTTACATCGTGAAGGCGCCCCTTATTTCGGCTCTGTTTCACAAATTGGCACTCAAAGTCAAGAAAGCTAGCAGAGAAGCGATTCTTTCTCGGTTCACCATACCTCTCAACAAGAGACCTCATTTCCTCACTATTAATCTCGTTCAGGGAACTCGCCATCTCAGGTACTGCTGATTTGCCAAAAAGCATTGTGGAACAACAACCTTTTACGAAAACGTTCACCTATACATTATCACACTCGATAAAGGTAGGCAACGTCATGGAGAGAAAAATCGGGGACATTGTAGTTAGAACCTATCTAGGCAGTATCGTTGACTTATCTGTCGATGCAATTGTTAATGCGGCCAACTCAGATCTTTGGATGGGCTCCGGCGTAGCAGGCGCTATCAAGGCAAAGGGCGGGATTGAGATAGAGAAAGAAGCGATGTCATTGGGGCCCATTAAGCCGGGAGATGCAGTTATGACTAGCGGAGGAGCTTTACCTGCGCGCTATGTGCTTCATTGTGCTGGCATGCCGCCTGGAGGAAAGGCAACATTTTGGAAAGTCACCTCGTCTGTACAGAATGCTTTGAATATCGCTACGGACCATAATCTGAGATCGGTAGCATTTCCTGCAATTGGTGCAGGTGTCGGAGGGCTCACAGAACAAGAATCCGCAAGAGCTATTGCTACAGGTATCATGCACTACTCAAGAAGCTCGGGGTCAGTAAAGGAAATAACACTTGTTGGACTTAGTAAGCATACTTGCGATTGCTTCTATCGAGCAATCGATGATGTGCAGGAGTAAAGACTTTGGAACATCACGATTTTAGAGGCGTTGATGTCTCGGTTCAATTAGGACCATGTGACGATTCAGAAATGGGTCTTGTAGTTAAAGCACCGAGTATTCCAGTTGGATTATCACAAAAAAATGGTAAGGGCAGTGTGCGCGGGGCGAGCGGTTTTGAGATTTCTATAAAAGAGGCAGCTAATGCGGAAATAGTAAGACATTGGCCCAGCGTATCTATACAGAATCCAAATCGAAGAAAAATCGTCTATCAAGCCGCAAAAGATGCTTTGAAAGATGCTGAGGATGTAAAGGTTGCAAGTGTCGGATTCTTCACATTAGCTCTTGAGATTGCAAGAATGCCAAGTTGGGAAGTTGCTGAGGAAATCGTCAAAGCAGTCTATGACCATGTGAAAACAGGAACCACTCTTGATAGAATAATCCTAGTAGCGAGCTCACCCATTCAGTTGAGTTCCTTCCAATTTGCTCTTCATAACATCAAAATTATCAGAAACGACTGATGCATCTAGAGATTACCGTTTCAACCTTTTTTTTGCAACATCAGCAGATTGAACTAAGGGATCCCAGGTATCACAAACTGCTGGAGCATAACAATTTTCAAAATCAAAGAGCTCGTCAGCATCTATATCCTGCTGGATTCCCAAGGTCAAAACATTCAATCTCATTGCAGCATCTTCAAGACCAACTAATTGACCTCCAACAAGTTTGCCCGTATCTTTATTGAAGAAGGTTTTAAGTTTCAAGTCCTGCCCTCCCGTATAATAAGGAGGTTTCGTGCTTCCTTTTATGGATCCTTTAACAATCGGCACTTCTAGGCGACTAGCCATATCTTCTGTAAGCCCAGTGCTAGCAATTTCAAGCCCAAACAACTTAGTGACTTTAGCCCCAACAATACCAGGAAAACGCACATCGCCTCCAGCAGCGTTAATTCCTGCGACCCGAGCTTGGCGAACAGCTACAGTTCCCAAACCACCTGCCATAGGAGTTCGAGTAATGAACTCTAAATTTTCAGCACAATCACCAACAGCATATACATCTTTCAGATTTGTCATCATTCTATCATCTGTTTTGATGCCATGGCTGGGTCCAAGATCAGCTCCAATCTTTTGAGCCAAATTGGTTACAGGTCGCACACCTGTTGCCACGACAACGAAGTCTGCAGGAAGCTTTGAAACCTCTTCGGTTTCCCTGTTCTTCACAGTCACACTGGATGGGCTATCTCCTCCAAGAATTTCTTGAGCAGCAGTATTATTGAGTATCTTAAGACCATGCGCTCTGCAATGATCTTCAATAATCTGCGCCATGTCCGGATCTACCATTGCAAGAAGAATATGAGGCAAAAACTCCACGACAGTCACGTTGAGTCCGCGTTCATGAAATGCTTCTGCGGCTTCCATTCCAACTAAGCCTCCTCCTATGATGACAGAGTTCTTTGCCTTGTCAGCTTCTTTTGCAAGGGCTTTTGCGTCATCAAGGGTTCGAAGACCATAGACACGTTTCTTATCAAGACCCTTGATGGGAGGGTCTGCATTCTTTGCGCCTGTCGCAAAGATGAGCGAGTCGTATGCTTGCTTTCCTTCACCATCTGCACCGCTGAAGAAGAGCTCACGTTTTTTGTGATCAATGTCTGTTATGCTAAAGCCAAGTTTCGCATCGATATTTAATCCAGCCCAACTCTCAGGAGGCATTAATACAAGGTCTTCAAAGTTTTTGACCTTCCCAGATATTGTATAAGGTAAACCACAACGGGAGTACTGGGAGTACTTCTCAGAATTAAATAGTGTAATTGCCACTTTCCGATCGAATTTTCGGGCTTGTAACGCGGCGGTTGCACCAGCCGCTCCGCACCCGATTACAGCGATATGCTCAACCATTATGGCATCCTCCAAATACCTGAATGCTCTGCTAGAGCTGCATCATATTTAGATTATTGGTTCTACTTTAGGAGAAGCACAGAATCGATAAAAGGATGAAAACTGAACATTTCTGAGCAGCGCTTTTAGGATTCGCCCTGCGAGTTAGGCATTGAGAGGATTTGAACAAGTGTTTCTCAGGACTAATGAGAATAAAACAACGAACAAGAATACTGGGGATGTATCTAAGATGAGTATAATGAAAAGAGAGAGCAGATTTAGACCAAAATCGGAACCTATGACTTCGAATAATCTTGGTATGATTAGATTGCTTTCATTGTTTTTCATTTCATTCATGCTGGTTGCACCAATTATTCTAAGTTCATTATCACCAACCTCAACCTCGTATTTAGAAGAAGGTGCCGGATTCATACCGTCACAATCACTCCTTCACTATTCATTACCCGGCGCTTCGAACATCCAAATTACCACCGGAACGGTACAAGGATATCAAGGACTTGCCTATGTTATAGATGATGAGGACAGGCTATACTTTGTGGATATCCTAAACGATGTATCCTTCGATATTGCACTTCCGACAGGGGATCAGGGACTTGGTTCTGGTATTGTTGGCTATGATGTTGATAATGATGGTGATTCAGAGTTCTTGATACGCAACTACGTCAATCCTCAGTACTATATTCTAGTTGTTGACATAGATGATGCGACTGTGCTCCAGTATCCAATACCCTTCAACTATCCTGCAGCAGTTGGTTTTGGCAATTTCAACGGGGATGCTTTCCCTGATGTAGTCATAAAAAACACGAATAACAATGATAACTTCATGACCCTCGATCTAACATCAAATGTCACGATAGGATTGTTCAATGTTGATTATAGCTATGTTGACATTGTTGTAGGCAAGTTTGCGAGTCCAACGGAGGACTCAATAGCTTTGGCTAATCAGGCAGGAACAACTTCACATAGAAACCTGACTCTCGTAGCAGCTAATGGAACCCAGCTTGATTATACCATGCTGAGTGCAGCTGTGCAAGATATGGTAACATTTGATTGGTTGGGCGGACTGGAGGAAATTGCTACAATTCAATCAAACGGAGACCTTGTTGTATATTCAGGACCTACTCTTGCTCCGTCATTTGCGCCAGTAAATGTAGATCCTCTTGTAAGTTCATATAGAACAATCCAAACTGGTGACTTCAATCTTAATCCACAAGACGATCTAGTAATCATAAGTCGTAACCAAGAAAAAGCATACTTCAGAGATGGTAATTTGGGCTTTGCAATAAGAGAAACTAGCGGTATTTACTTGTCAAGCATTAAGCGGCAAGATGTGGGGCGAATGGACAGTGATGAACTTGATGATCTTGCAACAGGCACAATGGATGGCGGACTTGGGATAATTCGGGGTGCAGATGGCAAAAGGGCGTATACTGAATATCTGATCGATGTTCGAAGCGTTTCGTCTTCCTATCAAATAGAAGCTATTGATGCGAATTTTGATTCACGAGTAGATGTGATTTGCAGAGTGTTAGGTGACGTGTATCTGCTTCTTAGCGATTCAACACCGCCTGATGTATTGCAGTTGCCTATAGATCCAGCTCACCCAACAATTCTTGACGATTATGTTACTGTCAAAGTGCAAATTGATGAAGCATCAGAAATCGAGTATGCAGATATTTTCATGAGAGTTGGGGGTAGTGGAATTTGGGTACAACCTCAAGAAGAGATGTATGCATCACATAGTGAAGGATTATATTATGCTTTCATTGGAAATCTCCAATCCGGTATCTATGAGTACTATATGGAGTTTCAAGATACATACCTAAATACAATGAATCTAGGCAATTCCACACATCCACTAAATTTCACTGTAGCAGGTCATTTTGTATGGCAGGTTGATAGGAGTAGTACGGATTATGTAACTAGTAGAGCTCATCAATCAGACCTTGGGAATCTCTCAGATGGTCAGAAAGTAATTTACACTATAGAAAAAGAGATGGGAGTTGAAGACCTCACACTCACGCAATATTCAAGCAGTGGGACTGTGCTTGATACCGTGACCATAGTGAATACAGGCAATGTTTGGGAATATTTTGAAGTCTATACAGCTATGCTTGACGGAGATAACGTGGCAGACATCATTATCCTTGACTACTACTATAAGAGTGGATCTTTCCTTGGATATCACGTATTTCATGGAAATGATTTGTCATTGATAGATGAGGGAATATGTCCGTTCCCATACAAGAGTTTCAATTATCTGGGAGTCATAGATGATGATGGAGATGGAAATCAAGAACTGCTGCTTGTATCTGATACAACACCATTATCTTTGATAAAAATGGATTCTGATGCAAGTTGGTCAAAAGTGGATCTTGTGGGTGTTGATGTACCTCGAAGTTATTCTGTGATAAACTCTCCTACTGCAGGTGATGGATATATTGCCATTCTCAGATCGAATCTAGAAATCGATATACACAATGCTGGGGATCTATCTTTCATTCGGTCACTTGATGTCGGATTGAGTGCCTATTCTGATCAAGTCCCAGTAGGTTTATGGAGTAGATATGACTCGTTCAATAACCGCGAAGAGTTCGTTGCCGCAGTAAACTACTGGAACGGTTCCGATCCCACTGGTCGTATCTTTATCTTCGATAGTACGACAACAAATGTGAATGACACACCATACTATGCAATTCCCCATCAAGATATCGAATACGTGTTTGCGCATAATACTGGTGGGAGCAGCACAGATGAGCTGTTTATACTATTGAGCTCAGGAGAACTTCTCCTTACAAGTGCAGATATATCACTCTCAACACTCTGGGTTACACCTATTACTAGTGCAACACCACTAAGTGCCACTGTTGCTGACTTTGATGGAGATAATCAAGATGAGTTTGTATTATTTACTGATCAAGATGAACGCCTAACATCTGTTTCATTCGGTGGAGAGGTTGAATGGACAGTCAAGGTGGGCGAGGTTCGCAATCCTCTCGTCATTGGGAATATAGACATGGTACCAGGAGTTGAAATTGCAACTTACCCATTTGCATCAATAAATCGTATGATTCTTGGAGCAGTCAGGAACCTTGATAGTAGCTATCTTCTTGATGTTTCAATGTCATATTCGTCAACAGATCTAATACAAGGAGAGAGTGTTCAAGTTAATGTCACTGTTCTCAACATTTATGGCGAGGTCATAGACGATGCAAATGTTTTCGTAACATCTCACTACTTTGTGCCTGAGGGTCCAAGTGCCAATACATACGGATTCTACTATTGGGAAGGCGCGGGCAAATACTCAGCGGTATTGGATGTTTCTTGGCCAATAGGGACCGTAAGCTTAAGCATTGCAGTGGACAATGGATTCTACCATCTATTCAACATGTTCTACTCAGATGTATTTATTGTCAGAAGCGAGCTGCATGTAGATTTGCAAGTTCCTGATATTGTACAACAAGGTGCAAACACTTCGTTTCGAGCAATTGTCTTTGATAATCGAGGAGGTGTTGTAGAAGGAGCCACCGTCACAATTTCTATTGACAGTGTTGTATATGCTACAACAGCTATTGAAAAATCACACATTCTAGATATTCCTGAGGTTCAGCTTGAGGCGGGGATTCATGTTGTTGTCGCTAGAGCAAACCATCCCTATGCTCTCGCAGTGGGTATGATAGCCAAGGCATTCATCGTTCAGGTATTAACTGAAAACCTTGTTATATCAACAAACTTCCCAGCAACAGTTCAACAGGACGAACCACTGGATGCTTGGTTCAACATCACAGATGCCTATGGACATCCAATTATTAGCGCAGTTGTTACACTTAGGAGTGGGCCAAAAGTCTTCGCATTGATTGAGAGCTCAACAAACTTGGGAAGCTACAGGTTTACTCATAGTATGAATCTAGGAATCGGAGATCACAGTTTTGACCTAAATGTAGATACACCAAACATCGTTGGTCCTCCTGCTACCGTTATCAGCTTCGAAGTCTATGGTGAACTAGAACCAAATGTCTTCTATGAAACTAGAGTGGAGGGCGGTTCTATGTTCGAGGTCCATGTCTTTGTCAAAGACAAATATGGACCGGTCTTTATTGGAACAAGCGTAACAATTGAAATAAATGGGACAAGATATACCCAGATCAATTCGGCAGGCGATCCAGACTATAATCTGACTATGCTTGCAGATTTCCTAATGGGGCCAAATAATTTCACAATCTATGTCAATGCAACATATGCATCACCATGGATGGAGATCTTTCGAATAAGAGCATATACTGATGCCTCTGCTTCCGCTGCAATAGTATCAACAAATGGTTGGACAATTCTGCAGGGTGATAGGACAAGATTGGAGTTGACCCTAAGAGACTGGTTGGATAGACCCGTTTCTGGTGCAACAGTTTCATTCTATGTGAAGGCTTTAGCATATAATCTGATTGAGATTACTCCAGGATTCTATGCAGTCAATGTATCCACAGTTGGTTGGGCACCAGGAAAATATGAATACACGGCAGCTGTAAATCATGAGGACATCCAGACCGGGGATCCGATTAGGGGTAATATCACTGTACTTGGAGTTTTGGAGTTCTTCGTAGATTTCAATACAGAAATTCCTACTCAAGGAGACTCGTTGCTAATTTCTGTCTCCGTGATAGATGCATATGGAAATCCGGTCCCTGGACTTGAAGTTTACATTACTATAATGAATATGCCAACTATGCGAGCAGAAGAAACTGACCTGGTTGGACTCTATATTGTCTTCATCGAACACTTACCAATTACTGAAGGATATGGAACAAAGGACATTTTGGTTATGGCTTCGGGCGAGTTTGTCCAATCCTCTGAAACAACAGATACATTCTACCTATATGTCGCTAATCCTGATATTGGCGTCATGGATGCTCAAACAGTGGCTTCGTTTGCTGGCATATCCTTTGCAGTTAGCCTGATTGGCATGTTTATCTATTTCAGAATTTCTCCATCACTTCGTAGAACTGGGACGAGTAAGGAAGAGCTAAGAAAATCTGTGAAACGCATGGATAGACTCTATCTCATGATAGTTTTTGCCAGTGCATTAGGCATCCTAACTTCATGGGGATTCAATTCTATTGGTGATTATGCTGGTGCACTAATACTCACTGTGGCACTTCTAGGAGCCTCTGTACTTCTCTATGGGTTATGGCTCTATCGAGATGCGGTATCCGCAGTCATGATCAGAGGAACTCTAAGTAGAAAGAGAATGTTCGCAGGTCTCTGGCATCTATTCTTTGTACCAGTAGTAATCATAATGATTCTCAACTATGGAACTGAGATTGATTGGTTTAAGGCAAATATGATAGACCAAGCATTCGAGGTTGCTGGCATATCTATTCCATCAATCATGACAACGATATTTGTAGCGTATGTCTCATCCATCCTTGTCGTTGTTGTCAATCTCTATAGAGAAGTCAGCAGTGGTCTCAAGAAACTCAAGAAAATGCAGGATGCTAACACCCCAGGTCCGATCATCGAAGATGAGAAAGACACAATGATCAATAGATACAGCTCCTCAATCAGAATCAAATTCCTAATGTTCCTCGTAGTTGTTGGAGCTGCAGCTGTCACAACTATGGACTTTCTACAAAGCTATGAACTTGGCGTGATTGTGCTCATGCCTGTTGCATTTTTGGTTGTGATACCATTTATCTCATCAAAAATCGTGCAAGCTGTGAACCGCGCATCGAACATTAGAGTTCGGAAAGATAAGGATCCAGTCGTTTCAGATTCCACCACCATGGAAGAAGGTGCATCAGACATGGATATCGATTCCATTGAAGAGAAAGAAATAGAAATCGAACCATCTGAAGATATTACAGAATTAGAATCTGATGAGGATGAATGAAATAGAAGGGGCGGAAAATAATCCCGCCCCTTTTTTGACTAGCCAAAGATAACATTGTGTCTAATCTTTGGGAATGTTGTCCTCGTTAGTTGTTCCGTCGAAATCAGGCTCAGAATCAATTTCCTCTAACACCACACTATCTTCTGTAGTGTGTTCAGACACATCTTCACCCTGTTCTTCCATGTCTTGTTCTGTAGTATCCTCTGCAGCTTGTTCAGCTTTGGCTTCTTCTTCAGTAGGCATCCATTTCTTACCGTCGGTCACATCAGCCTCGAACTTCTTAATCTGAGTCTTTCGACTGACATAGAGCGCTATTATTACTGCAAGAGACATGGCTGCTCCAATGACAGTGATTGTTGTCTGAAGCGAACTGGCACTATCGCCAAG